>DMMK01000515.1 GCA_003453085.1 Verrucomicrobiales bacterium | reverse complement strand
CTGTTGCGGCGCATTGATCTGGAAGGCGAATCCGCCACCGCCATCGCCCAGGAGACAAATCAGCGGGCGAACACTCTGAACGTCCGCCTTTTGCGGGCTCGAAAAAAGCTGCGCGAACAGGTGAAGCGTGTCTGTCGCACCTGTGCCACGCATGGTTGTCTGGACTGTGACTGTCCGTGAAGGAGCCCGGCGGGAGAGGCGATCCCCAGCCGGGTTGCCGAGAAGCAGCTTACTTCTTCGGTGCCGCGTCCTTCACCATCTTTGTGTATTTGGCGGGATCTTTTTTGAAGTCCTTGAGGCAGGCCTTGCAGCAGAGGTACACGTCGGTGCCTTCATGCGTGACTTTGACGGGCTTGCCCATTTCACCGCCGAAGGGTTCATCCGAGACCACACACTTTTTCAAGGGGTAGTCGGCAGGGAGACCTTCAGGGGTTTTATCGGCAGCAGTGGCTAAGCTGACACTGAAGAAAGCGGCGGCGAGGAGAGTGAGGAAGGAGGTGCGTTTCATAAGGATGTATTTTTAGTTGTTTAGTTGGTTAGGTTTAGAGTTTGGCCATGTATTTGGCCGGGTTGGCGTCGAATTTCTTCACGCAGGGTTCGCAGCAGAATTTCACTTCCTGGCCCTGGTGGACTTTGGTCACAGGGGTGCCCATGCTACCGAGCTTGTTGTCGCTGACGATGAAGGTGCTCAGAGGGTAGGGCTTGGCCCCGGCGCTGCTGGAGGTGGAACAAGACGCGAGGGTGAGGCCCAGAAGGGCGGTGGTGAGGAGGGTGGTGAGTTTCGTTTTCATAGGTGGGTTGGTTTGGATGGGTTTTTTGAGATGATGACGGGGGCCATCAAAAGCGGATGAGCACCCCAGCACCGAGACCGAATTCGGAATGGTACTGAGTGATCAGGGAAGTACTGCGGGTGAGGGTGTAGTCGGCCCCGGCGGTCCACTCCCAGCGGGTGCGGGTGTCATACTCTACCCGGCCGAAGACGCCCAGGCGGGGCGTGAGCTGGAAGCGCCGCGCCAGGCCGATGCGGGCATCGCCCTCGCTATCTAGGCTGAGGCTGGCCCAGGTCATGAACGGCAGGCGGTAGTTGATGCCGATGACGGCGCGGTCATCGGCATCCGGATCATTGGTTAGGCGTGCGCCGATGAAGGCCTGGAAGTTGGCATTGAAGTACCGCTGGTAGAGAGCATCCACCTCGTATTGGGTTTTATCCACGCCTACCCAGCCCACTTCCCAGCTTAGCAGCAGGTCGTTCTTCGGGTTCATCCAGGTCAGCAGGCCTTCGCTCATGTGACTCTGGAAGGAGGCCGCGCCCCACACGTAGGCCATGTCATGGCTGTGCTCGCCCAGGCCGGCTGCATGATGCAGGCTGTGATCTTCGGCATTCGCGGAGGTCGTTGGTGTGGAAGACACGGCGGTCGATTCTCCGTGGGCCATCATTGGGGAAGAGTTCCCTGGGGCATCTTCATAGCGGAAGACGCGGGCCATGCCGCTCATCATGTGGTAAAGGATGTGGCAGTGGAACATCCAGTCCTTTTCCTCATTGGCCTCGAACTCCACCGTGCGGCTGGTCATGGGCGGTACATCCACCGTGTGTTTCAGCGGTGAGCGCGCACCCTGGCCCATCAGCAGGCGGAAAAAGTGGCCATGCAGGTGGATGGGGTGGTGCATCATCGTGTCATTGATGAACTCCAGCTCGATGATCTCGCCCTTCTTGATCATGACGTAAGGCTCCTGAGCGATGGTCTTGCCATCGAAGGACCAGATGTAGCGGTTCATATCGCCTGTGAGGTGGAGCGTGACCTTTCGGCGCGGCAGTTTCGCGGGCAAGGTGGTTTCCTGCGGGGCACGCAGCACACGGTAGGGGGAGCCAGGGCGGGGGAGATTCAGTGAGGCGCGGGGATCCTCCTCCTTTTCCTCCAGGGCCAGATTCAGCATCTCGTCCATCTTGTAAAGGTTAGGCCGGGGCGGATCGTTGGCGGGCGTGAGCATGCCTTCACCGAAAAAGGCCGAGGCGTGACCGCTGCCATCCTGGGTGGTGGCGCGCAGTTCATACTGGCCGCTGGCCGGGATCGTGATGAGGACATCGTAAGTCTCCGCAATGGCCATGAAAAGCCGCTCCACTTTCACGGGTTCCACGGGCGGGCCATCCGCTGCCACGATGGTCAGGGGCCCGGCGGAGGAGTGCAGGTAAAAGTAAGTGGCGGCGGAGGCATTGATGAGGCGCAAGCGCACGCGCTCACCCGGTTTCCCGGCGATCTGGGTGCTGCGCTGGCCATTGATCAAAAAGGCGTGGTAGCCCACATCGGAGACATCCATGGGGGCCATGCGTGACCATTCGCGTTTGAAGTAATCCTTCAACATGCCCTTCTGCGCCGCACCGAGGATGGACTGCGAATTCCGTCGCATGAGGCCGAAGTAATCGCTACCGCGCATGAGCATGCGCTGCACTTCGTGGGGATCAATGTCGGTCCAGTCAGACAGCAGCAGCACCTGTTCCCGGTCGGCCTTCACGGGCTCGCCACCGCGTGGAGTGACAACGATGGAGCCATAGACGCCGCTCTGTTCCTGGAAATGGGTGTGGGAATGGTACCAGTAGGTGCCGGAGTGGCGCAGCTCAAACTCAAAGGTGTGGGTCTTCCCCGGCAGGATGGGCGGCGTGGTGATGTGGGGGACGCCATCCTCCTTGTTAGGCAAAAGCAGCCCGTGCCAGTGGGTGGAGGTCTCCTCGTCCTTGAGCTGGTTGTGCACGCGGATGCGGGCAAAGTCGCCTTCGCGAAAGCGCAGCGTGGGGCCGGGGATACCGCCATTGATGGTGAGGCCCCGCACGGGTTTGCCCGCTGGGCTGACGGTTTGCTCGGTGATGTAGAGATCATACTCGACCAGCGGCCCGGTGACCGGGCGGCGGGTCTTGCAGTCGTCGCAGGCCAGTGCGGCTGCGGGCAGCACAAGGGCTGCGAAAGCTAAAAGAAATTTCATGAAGGTCTGAGTCGTCGAAGGTTCGTGGAACCGATGCCCAGCCACGTGCATCCCCTCGGGGGATCGTGGTGCGTGGGCACAATGCGTCTGTCAAAGACGCCGACTCAGGTCAGGAAGGAGCAGAATAGGACCGGCAGCCGGACGTGCGGCTGGGTCAAAGCAGGGGCTTCCAGATGAAGCCTGGAGGCAACTGGCAGCGTGCGTGCAGGGGCGGTGGTGGCGAGGTGCAGGGCCTCACTCAGCAGCACCCATTGCGGCTGCGCCAGCAGATCCCGGCTGGAAGCCGGAGCTGGGCTGGCGGGTGCGGGGGTCGAGTTTGAAACGGGTGCTTCGATTCAGCCACAGTCCGGGGGCTCCATTTGGCGAACCGTTGCACAGCAGCTCATGCTGCACGTCTCCACGGCCACATCACGGCTCAGCGCAGCCACAGGCAGGGCCTGCACTAGAAGCGCAAAGATGAGGAGGATGGAACGAACGAGTGGCATGGGTGTGTCTGCTATAGAACACGGACAATATCGCAGATAGTTACGTTGAATCTGCAAACATGAGAGGCGGCAGGTTGATTTTTATTCCGCCGATATTGCTACCATGGGCAAAAAAAGGGAGCGCCCCGCCTAGGACGCTCCCGCGAAAAAAGGTGCTTACTTGCCCTTATGCACACTGTGGCAGGCTTTGCAGTTGCCTGCTTCCTGCAGGATCTTGGTCGCCCCAGGCTTGCCATCCACCACACCCTGGGCGGCATCGATCAGCTTGCTTGTCTTGTCTTTCCAGCTTGCCGAATCACCTTCTGGCGGGCTTTCGGCAGGCAGGGTCTTGAAGTAGGCCAGCAGTTTCTGGGCATCTTCTGGGCTGCCTTTGCCGGTGGCGACTTTGGAATGCAGGCTGGTGTTGCCCTTCATGGCTTCTTTCATGACGGTCTCAATGTCACCCGCCTGGGCGGAGGTGAGGGAGATGCCAGAGAACGCCGCGAGGGCCAGGATGAATAGGGTGGATTTCATCGTTTCGGGGAATGTGTGTCGGGGTGATGTTTGAGCGTGCCGGACAACCGGAGACCATTTTTTCGCAAACCAGAGCCAGGATGTCACTCCCAGAATGTGCAACGGCGAAAAATGTAGTTCGGAGGGCCTTCGATCTGAGGAAGCAGAAAACGTGCGCGGCGGGTGGGGGAATGTGAGCATGGCCCGACCTCACCCCAGGCCTTCGCGTCTTCCGCCTAACGGATGAAGTAGCTCAAATTCTCCAGTTCCACGGCCAGATCCACGCTGTTCACCACCACGTGCTCCGGCACATCCAGGACGGAAGGGGAGAAATTCAGCACGGCCTGGATGCCGGCCTCCACCATCTGGTTGGTCACGATCTGGGCTGCGCTGGCGGGCACGGCGAGGATGGCCATCTTCACCGCGTTTTGCCGGATGAAATCCGTCATCTCGGTGATGGCCAGGATGGGGATAGCTAGGTCGGGCTGGCGCTTGGGGCTGACGTCGAAGGCGGCCACGACTTCAAAACCTTCCTTGCGGAAGCCGCCGTAGCGCAGAAGAGCGGAGCCCAGATTCCCCACGCCCACGAGGATGACCGGCTGCAGGCGATTGTGCCCCAGCACCTCGGAGATCGTGTTGCTGAGGACATCCACATTGTAGCCGAGGCCGCGTGTGCCGAACTGGCCAAAATACGCCAAGTCCTTGCGGAGCTGGGTCGGTTTGACCCCGGCAGCCTTAGCCAATGCCTCGGACGAAACCGTATCCACATCGTTCTCACGCAGCTTTCCCAGGCAGCGCTGATAAATGGAGAGGCGATAAATAGATTTGCGGGGGATGTCTATTCTAGGCACTCGTGAAAATTCACGTTCCAGCGAGTTTGTCAATCATTCTGCGCGGATCGCCCAACGCAGTTTGGCCGGGGCGGAGCGCGGGTTTTGGTGCTGCTCAGTGGGACTGGCACGGACCACTTCACGGGCCACGGCGCTGTATTGGCCCAGGTGCAGGCCTTCCTGAAAGGCCTTTTTCACCCGCCGATCTTCGCCGGAGTGGAAAGTGAGGATGGCCACCCGCCCACCAGGTTTCAGCGAGGCGGGCAGGGCGCGCAGCAGGCTGTCCAGCACGGTAAATTCCTCATTCACGGCAATGCGGATGGCCTGGAAGACACGGCGCACAGTGGCGTCCGCATCTTCAGCAGAAACGGAGCGCGGCAGCCCCTGGCGGATGCTTTCGGCCAGGGCCTTGGTTCGGGTGAGCGGTGTCTGCCGCCCGGCTTTGCACAGGTGCTGGGCGATGAGTGCCGCGCGGGGTTCATCGGCGTTTTCCTCCAGCAGGAGGGTGAGCTTTTCCGGCGTGGTCTCCGCCAGCCAAGCCGAGGCCGGTTTGCCCCGCTGCGGGTTCAGACGCATGTCCAGGGGGCCGTCGTGTTTAAAGGTAAAACCACGCGCCGGGTTATCGATCTGCATGGAGGACAGGCCTAGGTCGGCAAAAATGGCATCAGCCCCCTCCGTCCAGCCTTGGTCGGCCAGGGCCTTCACCAGTCCGGCAAAGTTGCAACGGCGGGCCGTGAAGCTGTCCTCCCCCATGCCACCCGCACGCAGGCGGGCCAGGGGGCGTTCGAGCTCGATGGGGTCGGCATCCAGGGACATCAGGTGCCCGCCGGGTTGCAGCCGCTCCCACATCGCGCGGGTGTGCCCGCCATAGCCCAGGGTACAGTCCACCGCGTGCTGACCCACTTGCAGTTGCAGGCACTCCAGCACCTCTCCCACCATGATGGGCACGTGTTGGCCAGCGGGGGTTTTCCCCGCAGCGAGGACCTTCGCCACCTCGTCCGGGTACTTGTCAGCATTCAGCTCCTTGTACTTATCCTCAAACCGGCGCGGATTTTTACCGCTGTAGCGAGGGCGGCGTTTGTGGACGGCAGGGGCCGGATCAGGCGCGGAGGGGGCAGCCTCAGAGTTCATTGTATTTCAGGTTGTTGCCCCGGGCTTTGTCGGCCGGGTAGCGCAGCTCATTGCGCTCCAGTTTCGCCTGCATGGCCTCGGCCAGCGGGATGTTCAGATTGTGCGCCAGTTCAAAGAGCAGGATACCTACGTCAGCGATTTCATCGGTGATCTCGGCGCGTTTTTCGGTGATGACCTGCTCGGTTTGGGCCTGCGTTTTCCAGACAAAGTGCTGCATCAGTTCCCCGGCCTCGGCAGCGCTGGCACCGGCCATGTCTTTGGGATGGTGAAACTGCTGCCAGTCACGGGCATCGCGAAAGGCGCAGATGCGTTCAGTCAGGGCTTCGATGGTCATGCAGGCATCAAACACCGCATCCGGCCCGGCGTCCACGCAGAAGCATCGCCAAAAGCAGGGACAGGCGTTATGAAGAGCACATGCTATTTCGTCTCAGTCTTTTCAGCCTGCTTCTGGTCGCGTGCGGCCCGGCCAACAAATCTGCCTCCCAGGCCCCGCACACCTGGTCCTTGTTGGAAGGAGCCGCCTCTGCGCAATGGCAACAGGCGGGCATCCCAGACGAGGGGGAAATCCACGTGGCGAATGGCGAACTCACCCTCGCCACCGGGCAGCCCATGACCGGGGCCAAGTGGGTGGGCTGGACCCCAGATCTGCCGCAAACAAACTACGCCCTCACCTATGAAGCTCTGCGGGTGGAAGGGGGCGACATCTTTGGCATGGCCACCTTTCCCGTGGGTAGCCACCAGTCGCACGCCACCTTTGTCATCGGCGGCTGGGGCGGCACCGTCACCGGCATCTCCAGCATTGATTTCCAAGATGCCAACGAGAACCAGACGCGGGCGGAGCAGCGTTTTGAAAACAATCGCTGGTACAAAGTGCGGATCGAGGTCCGTCCGGAAGATCTGCGAGCCTGGATAGATGACCGCATCGTGGTGAATGCCAGCATCAAAGGCCACCAAGTGACCCTGCGTTCCGGCTTCATTGATCACTGCCTGCCATTCGGCTTTGCCACCTGGAACACCACGGCCCGTGTGAGGGCGGTGACGGTGGAGGCTTTGCGGGGTGATTAAGCAGAATGCAATAAAATCGTAAGTTTTATCAATTGTGTATGCAGGTGTCTTGATTGTTTGGCGCGTGCTGGCTAAGGTGAATAGGGTTCTTTTAGGACCTGCCTATTTTCATCATGAGCCTAAGTCTTTACCAAATTTTCGCCCCCTTGATGCGGCGATTTCGAGGCCAACGGTTCGCGATTTTTAAACAGCACCTCTCGCCGCAGCGCACAGACCAGCTTCTAGATGTGGGAGGTTACCCGGGCTTTTGGACCCAGCATGAGCCGACAGTCGGCAGCATTGATACCCTCAATGTTCATGAAGTACTGTGGGAGCAGGGCAGCCATCCCGACTACCAGATCCGCACCCTTTTGGGCGATGGGCGGGCCCTGACGGCCCCAGACCAGTCTTACCAAATCCTCTTCTCCAACAGCGTCATCGAACATGTGGGCACCTGGGAGGACCAGCAGGCCTTCGCGCGGGAAGCTCGACGGGTGGGAAAGGATTTGTGGGTTCAAACACCTGCCTATGAATGCCCCATCGAGCCTCACTACGTCGGCTTTTACATTCATCACCTGCCTAAAAAGTGGCAGATGGTGCTGGTCAGGTGGGTGACTCTCTGGGGCTGGGTGCATCGGCCCACTCGCGAGCAAGTGGCTTATGAGGTGAATAGCATCCGGCTGCTGACGCGGCGTGAAATGGACCTGCTGTTTCCAGATTGTGAAATCCTCACGGAGCGGCTTCTGGGCCTCATTCCGAAATCCTACATCGCCATTCGCAAGCAGCGCCCGCAGGCGGCCTGAGTTCTTGCACTGGCAGGATTGGCGCATGTTCCCTGCTTGCAAGCCGCCGTGGCTGCTGGCAAGATGCGCGCCCACCCCATCATGGCCAAGAAAGCAGCATCCAAGAAACCCGAATCCCTCCATCGTAAACACAGCGCCATCGTCGTGGACGGTGTCGAGCGTGCGCCCAGCCGCGCCATGCTGCATGCGGTCGGCTTCAAGCGGGAAGACTTCCAGAAATCCCAGATCGGCATCGCCAGCACCTGGAGCATGGTCACCCCGTGTAACATGCACATTGACCGCTTGGCCAAAGAAACGGCTAAGGGCGTGGATGCGGCAGGTGGCAAAAGCCTGATCTTCAACACTATCACCATCGTCGCCGGTGACGCGACGG
>DMMK01000514.1 GCA_003453085.1 Verrucomicrobiales bacterium | reverse complement strand
AGTCCTGATCGTCCTGACCTTGGCGCTGGGGTACCTGCTGGGACTGACGGGTTGCAGCCTGACCCGCAAAAATACGCAGGGGATGCGGGAGGCCAAGGAGCCCGAGCAAGAGTTTCGCCCTGGTTGGCTGGCAGGGTGCCAGGGGCTGCTGTGGAGTGAGAATGACCACTGGAACCTGAGAGTGATAGATCTCCTGGAGTCCGGCCATCATCTGGCGATCCGATTTCCCAAGAACCCTGGGCGCACTCGCCGTGGAGATGCCCAGGTGGCCATCCTGCCATCGGCTGCCAATTCAGGCTCCCATGCCCAAAGCGTGACCCTGGTGATGCTGACGGGCGTCTTTGATGGAAATTCTGAGGTGATCAATCGAGGGGCGCATTTTTCCCAGGACCTGGGTCTGCCCACACAACTGGTACTGGGCCTGCACGTGGAGAAGCGGGGACCAGGCCCGGAGGTGATGACCTGCACCCTCGGCTACAAACCTGGGCCGGGAGACCGCTACGTGACCGCCGCCGGAGCGGTCGAACTGCCCTGGATGGCTAGGTCCCGTGCGGGCATGGCGGGGCGCGCCCTGCTGTATCCGGTGACGGTGCCGGTGGATGCGGCGGCTTTTCCGGTGGAAAACGGGGCTGCAGTCCTGATGATGCCCAGACGATAGCGGTGACCTTTCTCATCCCTGCCAATGAGCGTGGAACAGAGGGCATCTTCTCGCTGGAAAAGCTGGCCCAACTCGCTGAAGTGAGGGGATGATGATTGCAGGTAAACGCAGGATCCGAAGCGCAGCGTGGGCAACAGGATGGCTGGGCCTCATGGCCGGGGCTGCCCTGGGCCAGACGACGCCGGACCTGACGGCGCAGAAGGCGGAAGCACGCGCGCTGGAGAAGCGGCTGCCTGTGCCGACGCTGGCCCCCAAAGTGAGCTTTGATCTGAGCCCGGCGCGGCAGGAGCGTTTCCAGACCTTCTTGCCCAAAACCTACCGGAAGCTCTCCCAAAGGGAGCCGTTGCAGGTGCTGGTGCTGGGCGATGCCAGCGCGCTGAAAATCCACGAGGGAAAGCCGGTGGAGACCTTTCCGGGCGTATTCGCCGAGGCCCTGGCAGCCCAGTTTTACTACACCGGCGGGGTGAAGGTGGGCCCTGCACGGGGGGCCGCCGAAGCGCCGACGATCGGCCTGCGGGTGCTGGCGAGGCCCGGTGGGAGTGTGCTAGATGCAGCGTCGATCCTGCAATCCACAGCCAGACAGGCCCCGGTGGATGTGGTGATGATCTGCTATGGCCAGGGAGATGCGGGCATGCAGCCACCCGCCTTTGCCAGGGCGGTGAATGCAGCACTGGCGGGGGCGAAACAACTGGGGGCAGAGGTGATTTTATGCAGTCCGTGGCTGCCCGTGGCGGCGCAGTCTGAAAGCGTGCTGGGGCTGACCCGCCCTCTGGCGGATGCACTGAAGGAGGCCGCGCAGGAGCTGGGTGTGCTTTATGCAGACCTGGGGGATCTGTCCCGGCTGCTGACGATTCCCGCGCCGGAAACGCAGGATGAGGCGCAGGTGTTTGAGCGGGTGGAGAGTGCTTACCGGGAGTTTTTTCGCCTGGAGGAAGACGGGGGTTTCACCCCGAAGGTGGGTCTGCACCAGGCCCTCGGGCGGCTGATCTACAAAGATCTGCTGGATGCCCCGCCGAGCCTGCCCTGGCAAACCACGGGGGCCAAAGTGAGGCCTGAAGGAGCCGATGGCCTGGTATTGACCTACAGACTGAAGAATTCAGGAACGAAGGCGATGGAAGTGACGGCCCTGCCGTTGATCGCCAGCGGGTGGAAGCCCGTGGAAGCGAAAGCGAAGGTGAAGGTGGAGCCTGGAGCCGCCCAAGTGATGACCGTGCGCTATGTGGCCGAAAACGGAGTGCCACCGCTGCAAGAAGCCGTGCTGCGGCTGCCTTTGCTGATCTGCAGCGGCACCTATACCCACGTGGAAACCCTGCGGGCCAGCGTGGAGCCAGTGGGGATCGTGTGGGGACTGGAGACGCAGTTTAACCAGGAGACAGGATTCCTGGCTAGCTGCCAGGTGGTGAATCCGGGCAAGACTTTGATCAAGGGCGACTGGCAGGCGGAATTCGCCGGGCAGAAGCTGACCGGCACCCTGGATCTACCCTCCGAGGGGACCCAGCCCCTGAACCTGCGATTTGACCTACCCAAAAAAAGCCCGGCGGTGAACCGGGTTCCCCTCAAGCTGACCCTGAATGTCGCAGGACAGACACTGACGGCGAACCGGCAGGTGACCCTGACCCGCAACCTGGGCCTGGACCAGGCGATACCGCTGACGGCCACGCCCGGAACCAAGTCCCCTGCCCCCGTAACGTTGACCGCAAAGGCCAATGCCAAGGCGCTGACGCTGACCTTCGACCTGCCTGGAGACGGAGCCCTGCAGGATGCACCTGACGGCAGCGGCCCCTCCTGGCAGGTGGAGATGAATCTGGATGCGCGCAGCTATGGCAAGCGGCTGGAACAAGGCAGCACGGCAACCGTGCGGGCTACCGGCATGGCGGTGGATGGAGCCGGGAAGGTACATCCAGTGGCAGAGTGGGCCTTTGGCACGGGCTATGCAGCCAACTTTGCCCCCAAGGAATTTCAAGCTGGGCTGAGCACCGGAGGTGAAGGACGGCAGATCACGCTGACGGTGCCACGCAGCTATCTTTACCTGCACGAGTGGGCGCTGGACAATGGCAACAGTCAGGTGGGCCTGGGCGTGCGGCTGACTCTGCAAGGGACCGAGGGCTATGTGACATACCACCTGCCACTGACCACCAAGGCGGTGAATGATGTGGAGGCCCTGGTGGTGCTGGAACTGACAGCAAAACCCACGGCGCGGGCGACGGTGGATGTGGAGTGAGAAAAAGCCGCCGGATGGGGTGCAGCAAGGCCCCTTGATCCTTGCAGAGACGTGGGTTTGCGCGAAACTGTCGGGTGGCAGAGACCGACCCAACCAAACCCGCCCCGCGCTTTGAAGATTTGCGCGGCATCCTCCGTTATGTGCCGCAATTCCGGCAGCGTGTGTTTGTCATCGCCATTGACGGGGCGCTGATGCACCAGCCCGGGTTTGCCAGCCTGCTGCAAGACGTGGCCGTGCTGCAGTCCCTGAACATCGAGGTGGTGCTCATTTTCGGTGCCCGGGCGCAGTTGCGCTACCTGGCGAATCTGCGCGGTGTGGAGCTGAGCAGCGACGACGGCATGGGCCGTACAGATCCGGCGACCCTGGAGGTGGCCGTGGATGCAATCACGCGCCAGACGAGCGCCCTGATGGCGGACCTGACCGCCCTGGAGATGCCTGTGGCAGTCTCCAACGCCCTGGCCGTACACCCTGCCGGCGTGATCAATGGCATCGACCAGGAATTCACGGGCCGGATCGAACGCGTGGACACGGAAACACTGAGT
>DMMK01000518.1 GCA_003453085.1 Verrucomicrobiales bacterium | reverse complement strand
TCAAGATGGCAGGGGGGCCACACTGGGCGGCATCGCTGGCGTTCTAGGTCTGGGGACCATTCTGGGTGGTCTGCTGGCTGCCTCAGGCGGAGCAGAGGTATTGGCGAAGGAATTAATCCGTCTTTTTGGCCCGAAGCGCGTCCACTGGTGTCTCATGGTGCTCGCCCTTTGCATCGGCCTTACCACTTGGTTCGCCGTGGGTTTGGTGATGCTGGTGCCCATCCTGGTGACCTTAGCACGCGAGACGAAGGAGCCCTTTTTAAAGCTGGCTATTCCCATGCTGGCGGTGCTGTCCATCATGCATGGCGTCATGCCTCCGCATCCCGGTCCCGTCGTGGCGCTGGATGCCCTAGGGGCAGATCTGGGCAAGGTTCTCCTCTGGGGCCTGCTCGCGGCGGTGCCAGTGGCCGCCATCTCGGGGCCTATCTTTGCCCGCTGGGCTGTGAAGCACGTGCATGTGGAGACTCCTGAGCCACCCCCTGTGGACCCTGTTTTGGCAGCACGCGAAAAGCCCTCCCTTTTCATCACCAGCGCCGTTCTGGCTCTGCCCATCCTGCTGCTGCTCAGCCAGACCATTGCCGAGCTTTTCTTTGCCAAAGATCATCCCGTGAGAGGCGTCACCACGGTGATTGGAAATCCCACGCTGGCTCTTGGCATCTCGGTGATCTTCGCGGGCATCGTCTTTCGTTTCAGCAAAACTGAGGCGCTCAAGATTGGTGAAAAAGCTATCGCAGCCGTGGGTATGACCCTGCTCGTCGTCGGTGGTGGTGGTGGTTTTAATCGCGTGCTCAGGGATTGTGGCGCGGCAGATGCCATCGGCCAGATGGCATCGGCAGCGCATCTGCCACCGCTCGTTTTTGGCTGGGTCTGCGCCGCCCTCGTGCGTGTGGCGACAGGCTCGGCCACGGTGGCCATCACCGCCGCCAGCGGTCTGGTGGCCCCCTTGGTCATCGGCAACCCGAATGTGAACCCTGAACTCGTCGTCGTCGGTATCGGCTGTGGCTCTCTTTTCCTTTCGCATCTCAACGATGCTGGTTTCTGGATCGTGAAGGAGACTCTCGGCATGACCGTGGGTCAGACTCTGCGCACCTGGACGGTGACGGAGACGCTGGTGGGCATCACTGGTCTGTTTGTCGCCTGGGGTCTGGACATGGTGTTTTAAAAACGGGCCTCATTTCACCATCAAAGCCGGGCATTTGCGCCACAGCATCCAGCGCAAGAAAGCGCGATGTGCGGCGCATGAGACGGACCATTGATTTTGGCGACCACGCCCACCGCTGCCTGTTCCGGAACGACTGTGTGCAGGCACATCTGTTAGGCCTGAAACCCGGCTGCCTGTGCTTTGATGCCTGCTTCCCGCAGGATGCCACCGTCATCATCACCTTTGGTGAGGCCAGTGTGCGCATCGCCGGCAGCACACATCAGTTGCAGGCGGGAGATCAGGTGGAGGTGCCTCATGCCAGCCCTCTACGGCTTTTGACCACCAGCGAGGCGGATGTGATGCTGCTGCTGAAACCCAAAGCTGCCTGAGTGACGAATCCCAGGGAAAAGCCGTTTTCGCAATCCACCGACATCACCCGACAATTCAGGGCATGGAGGCCGCCTTTTTCTTTCTTATCTATTAGCCCCCCATGAAATCCATTTTGATCAAATGCCTGACCACGCTGGCCTCCTTGGCTGCTTTTGCCTTGGCTGTGCCAACCCACGCTGAAGAACTGGCCAATAAAATCTGCCCGATCATGACTGAAGATGATGCGGATGTGGAGGCCAAGGTCACTTATCAGGGGAAAAACATCTTCTTCTGCTGCAGCCCGTGCGTGAAACAGTTTAACAAAGAGCCTGATTACTATGTGGCCTTGTTTCAAACCATGAAAAGTGTGCCTGCCGTGCAGGACATGAAAGTCACTGGCGACGTGAAACTGCTGGAGCAGCGTTTCTGCCCTTTCAGTGACAAACGTCTGGTGGGGCCCGCCTGCCCTTCGATTGAGTATAAGGGTATCAAAGTTTACTTCTCCAAACCCGGTCATCTGAAATCTTGGGAAGCGGATCCTGATAAATACGCCAAAGAGGCATATGCCAAAGGCCTGCTGCCCCAGCTCAAAGGTAAAATCTAACAAACTCTACGTTTAAAAATCATGTTACGTTCCCTCCTGTCTTCGGCTGTCTTAGCGGTCATCTCCCTCGCTCCCGCAGCTTCTTTCGCCCACTCCGTGTGGATCGAAGAGCTGCCTGAAGGTAAGCTGTGCGTCCGTTTCGCCGAATGGGGTGAAGACTTTGAAACCTCCCCTGGTCATCTCGATTCTTTTGCACTGGTCTCAGGCTGGACGCTGGATGCCGAAGGCAAGTCCGAGCTGTTTGAAGTCGAGAAAAAGAAAGACCAGTTCTTCCTGGCCAAGGCCGTCGCTTCCAAGCCCGCCTTTGCCCAGGCCCAGTTTGCCATCCGTAAGCTGCATGATGACAAGCCCGCGCGCGCTCCCATCTTCTACTGCCGCTGGCAGCCGGAAGGTGCGGGTGAGGCAAAGCCTGCTATGACGATGGACATCGTGCCGACCGGCAAGCCCGGTGAAGCACGTGTGTTTTTCCGTGGCAAGCCGCTGGGCGGAGTCGAAATCGGTCTGCATGCCCCTGCCGGTGACGAGCAAAAATTGACGTCTGATGCTGAGGGCTATGTCCGTGTGGCAGACCTCTCAAAGCCAGGCCCTTATCTCCTCACCATCGCTCGTTATTCGGAGGAACTGCCCGGCTTCTTCAATGGCATCCCTTTTGGAATCACCAGCCACAGTGCCTCGCTGTACTGGACCGTGAAGAAAAAGTAAGCCGCCGTCGGTGACTCATGCGGAAGAAAGGTGCGTGGCATCTTTCTTCCGCTTTTTTGTGGGCCTTAACCTTTTCTAAAGGTTGGCTGCGGAAAGTGCGGGTGGGAACAGACCACTGATCCGCCCTTTCATGAAAATCACCAACCCCCCCCGCCCCCTCATCGGCCTGTCCGGATTGGCTCTGGCAGTGCTGATGGGGGGCTGCACTTCGCTATCACGGCATGAGAGTGATTTCGCGGTTCCTGCGGCTTGGAAGGGCAAAAAATCAGGCGTGGTGCCGCTGAATACGGCGGGACTCACTCAGTGGTGGCAGCGGCTGAATGATCCCGTTCTCAATCAACTGCTTGTCCAGGCCTTACAGTCGAGCCCCGATGTACGCACCGCCCTGGCGCGGATTGACGAATCGCGGGCTCGTCGTGGGGTGGAGAAATCCACGCTCTTTCCGTCCATCTCCGGTGGCAGCTCAGGCCGTGGCGAGCGCAGCGATAGCAAGCTGACGGGCCTTTCCACCAGCGAAAGCTACAGCGCCAGTGTGGACATGAACTGGGAGGTGGATCTTTTTGGCAAACTGCGGCAGAACGTCAAGGCCGCCTCTGCAGACCTTGCCCAGGCCACTGAAAACTACTACGCTGCCCAGGTGACCCTGGCAGCAGAAGTGGCCGAGGCTTACGTGGACCTCCGTACCGCCCAGGCCCAACTGGAAGTGTATCAACGCAATCTTTCTACCCGTGGTGACACGGTCCAGATCACCCGCTGGCGGGAGCAGGCAGGCGAAAGCACCACCTTCGAGACCCAGCAGGCCGC
>DMMK01000736.1 GCA_003453085.1 Verrucomicrobiales bacterium | reverse complement strand
CGTAGAGGTAATCCTGGGTGCGGATGGCACGCACGGGATAACCCCAGTCGTTAGGCCGACCAAGGTCATGCCGCTCTTTGCCTGCGAGCATGATCTTGCGATCTTCAATGAAGCCCGACTTGGGCGAGCGCAGGATGTTGACCAAGCTCTTGCCGGTCATCTGCTCATGCGGTTTCACCCCGGCCAGTTCCAGGAAGGTGGGGGCGAAATCGCGCACGTTGATGAAGTCCTCCACGACACGCCCTGGCTGGATGCCTTTGCCCCAGCGCATGGCCAGCGGCAGGTGGAATCCATCTTCGTGGATTTGGCCCTTAACGTAGGGGAAGGGCATGCCGTGATCGGAAGTGACCACAATGAGGGTGTTGTCCAGTTCACCTGCTGCCTCCAGGGTGGCTAGGGCTTTGCCGATGTAGGCATCGGCGTATTCCACCTCGATAGCGTAATCGGCTAGGTCACCGCGCACGATGGAGGTGTCTGGGAAATAAGGTGGCACCACCACGTCTTCCAGTTTCTTACCCATTCGTACTCCCGAGTCCGGTTCGTAGGCACGGTGAGGCTCCTGAAAACCCATCCAGAAGCAGAAGGGTTTGCCCTTCTCACGCTGGCTCATGAAAGCCTCGAAATTCTTGCCATAGTCGTTCTTGCCCATGCCCTTGGCGGGAGGCACGACGGTGTGTTCGTCAAAGCTGGGCCCGGCAGGGTTTTGGGTGCGGCCATTGAGCTTAAAATCGCCAGGACCCCAGCCTTTGCCCGTGAGGCCGAGGCTGTAACCCGCCGCCTGGACGAGATCTGGATACACCGCGAACTTCGGTGGAAAGAGACCGTTGTGGCAGGAGGCTTCTTCAAGCTGCCAGGTGTTGCGCCCGGTCAGGATGCTGGCGCGGCAGGGGCTGCACTTGGGGTTTGAGGTGTAGGCGTTTTTGAAGAGGATGCCTTCTTTGGCGATGCGGTCAAAGTTCGGCGTCTTGACCCAGGTGGAGCCATAGGCTCCAGCATCGCGCCAGCCCCAGTCATCGAAGATGATGAATAAAACGTTAGGTCGATCTGCTGCATCGGCGCAGGTGCTGATCAAACCCACGGCGGCAAACAGGGTGAGGAGAAACTTTTTCATGCGGATGGGGAAGCTGGGTTACTTCTTGGGTGGGTTCGGTACTTTGCCTGTGATAAATTCTTCGCGGCTGAGACTGCCATTGGCATCTTGGTCACGGGCTTTGAACCAGCCTTCAGCATCTGTAACACTGCGCCCTTGGCTGAATTCGTCCCAGCTCAGCACTCCATCCTTGTCCGTGTCTTTTTGGATGAACTGCTTCTCGCGGCTGGGATCATTCTTGGCGGCTTGGTTTTTTCCAGTGCCCTTCTTTTTCGGCGCCCCTGCGATAGGCAGGGGCAGGTAGTCGTAGTCCAGGATCATCTTTTCCTGAAGGGCCTCTTTGAGCTGCTGCTCGATGTCCTTCACGTCGGGTTGGCCAGCGAGATTGCGCAGCTCGCTGGGGTCGGCCTCCAGGTCGTAAAGTTCATACACGGCGCGTGGGCTGGTGAACCAGAGGGTTTCAAAAGCGCTGTCGAGTTGTTTATCTTCGTGGGCTTTGACGATGTCTTGCCAGCCTGGGTCCCCGGCGCTGTCCACGGGGGAGTAGCGGTGGCTGGGGGTGACGTTGTAGATGAGTTTGTAGCGGTCGCTGCGCACGGCCCGGCTATAGTCCACGCCTGAGGCCGAGACGTTCTCATTGAAGGTGGCGCTGCCGTGAGGGCCGCGCTCGGCAAAGATGTGCTGGCGAGGTTGAAAAGGCTGGCCGCGCAGCAAGGGAAGGAAACTTTTGCCACTGATGCGGTTAGGCACAGGCAGGCCTGCGGCCTCCAGGCAGGTGGGGGCCACGTCTTCACCGGAGATGAGGGCGCGGGATTCGCTGCCGGGCTGGATGACTCCGGACCACCAGACGATGAGGGGGACATTCAGCCCTGGGTCATGCAGGCTGCCTTTGCCACTGGGGAAAGCCATGCCGTTGTCACCCGTGAAAACGATGAGGGTGTTCTCCAAGCCGGCGCGGGCTTTGACGATGTCCAGCACGCGTTTGAAGTCGGTGTCCATGTGCTCGATCTCACCCTCGTAGCGGGACAGGTCGGCGCGCACCCCTGGCAGATCTGGCAGGCTGCCGGGTACGGCGAGTTTGGCCGGATCGGGAGCATTCGTGCCGGTATCCCAGGGATGATGGGGATCGCTGAAATTGACCCAGAGATAGTAAGGTTTGTCTTTCGGCCGTTGATTAAAAAAGGCCTTCATCGTCTCCGGGATGGTGGTCTGGCCGGTGGCATCCACGTAGTCGAAGCGTTCCTTGAAGGTCTGGAGTTGGTTGGCCTCAAACACACGCGCGCTGGCCTCGGGGCTGCGGCCAGAGCCATCCAGATGATAACTGCGGCCCAGGACGCCAACAAAGTACCCGGCTTCCTTTTTCAGGATCTCCGGGTAGGTGATTTCATCGCGGGGCAGGGGAGAGCTGAATCGCGTGATCCGGCAGGCCACGGGAGAGCGTCCGGTGAGGAAGGTGGCCCGTGAGGGCACGCACTGCGGGGCGCCGGTGAACATGCGGTGGAACTTCATGCCCTCCGCCGCGAATTGATCCAAGCGCGGTGTCTTCATTTCCGGCCGCCCATAGCAGCCTAGAAAGGGGTAACTGTGGTCATCGCTGAGGATGAAGACAATGTTCGGCGGCGGTGCGGCGTGCAGTTCCGAGAGGGCCGAAAGGCAAAACAGGGCAAGAAGGAAAAAACGGCGCATGTCGAGAGAGCCCTGGGAACGAAAGCAAAGCACCCGCGATTGCGACAAAAGCACACCTTGCGTAATTTAGGCACGCCGATGTTTTCCCCTGCTGGTCCTACTCTGCCTATTGCCGCTTTAAAAAACGCCCTGCACCGCCTGGCAGAGCAGAATGTTTTCATTGGCACTTCCTCCTGGAAATATCCCGGCTGGAAGGGCCTGCTCTATGAAGAGGAGCGGTATCTATACCGAGGTAAATTTGCCGAAAGTCGCTTTGAGCGTGAGTGCCTGGAGGAGTATGCGCAGGTATTCCGCACGGTCTGTGTGGATGCAGGTTATTACAAATTTCCTTCGCCCAAGTACATCGCCGATCTCTGCGCCCAGGTGCCGGAGGGGTTTAAATTTTCCTTCAAGGTGACGGATGAGATCACTGCGCGCACCTTCCCCAAACTGCCGCGTTATGGCGAACGTGGCGGCCAGCGAAATCCGCACTTCCTCAATACCGAGCTGTTTCGCAGCGCCTTCCTCGCCTCGTGCGAGCCGCATCAGGAAAAGATCGGCGTACTCATGTTTGAGTTCAGCCATTTCCACCCGCGTGATTTCCAACGCGGGCGGGAGTTTGTGGATATGCTGGATGGCTTCTTCTCTCAGTTGCCCAAAGGTTGGCAATATGGCGTGGAGGTGCGCAATCGTTCCATGCTGCATCCGGACTACTTTGCCATGCTGCGCAGCCACGGCGTGACGCACGTTTTGAATAACTGGACCCACATGCCAACTGTGGCGGAGCAATTGCAGATCCCCGGCAGCGTAACAAGTGATGAATTTATCACGGCGCGTTTCCTGCTGAAGCCGGGCCGTACCTTCGAGCAGGCCGTGCAGACTTTTCAACCGTATCAATCCACCAAGGAGATCAATGAAGAAGCCCGGGAAGCAGCAGCCGCCATCATTGAAATGCGACGGGCAGATGCCTCACGGCGAAAGACAAAACCTTCGTTTTTGTTTGTGAACAACCGCCTGGAGGGAAATTCCCTCCTCACCATCGTTGCGATACTGGATCGGTTAGGCCTCAATCTAGATGCATTGCAAAAAGCAAACGCATCCGAATCATTGAACTGCGCCGATAAACTGACGCAATTGTCAGGGAATCCAGATTGACCTGACAGGTGTGTTTCAGATACCATCAAAAAACCCTTATGAAAAAATCTCTTCTACTTCTCGCCGTTTCGTTGGCTGCCATTCAGACGTCCCTGGCTGACTGGGTGGTGATTCAAAAAGCCACGACTGACGGGCAGACCCAGGAAGTGAGCATCAAGATCAAAGGCGACAAAACGCGCATGGACGTGGGCCAACAGATGAGCGTGGTGGCCGACGGTGCCGCTGGCAACATGGTGATGCTGATGCACGCCCAGAAAATGATGATGAAGATGGATGCAGAGTCGCTCAAGGCCATGATGGCCATGGCGGGCGGTGCGATGGGCGGCAACAAACCTGCAGAGAAACCAGTGGCCACCGGCCAGAAGGAAAAAGTGGGCACCTATGACTGTGAAGTTTACACCTGGACCGGCCAGATCGGCAGCGGCAAATTCTGGGTGGCGAAGGACTTTCCGGGTTATCAGGAACTGAACGCTGCCCAGGACAAGCTGATGAAGGCCATGGGCAACCCTGCCTCCGCCCTTTCCCCCCAGGCCAGCGATTTTCCTGGCATGGTGATCAAGTCTGAGATGACCATGATGAGCAAAACCAGCGTCTCTGAGCTTGTTTCCGCCAAGGAAGAAAAGGTGGAGGACAGCGCTTTCGCGCTCCCTGAAGGCTATCAGGAAATGAAGATGCCCGCAGTGCCTGGCAAATAGTCGCCACTCAGCAGCGGTAGTTTTTTCAGGAGCGTGGCTTTCGGGCCACGCTCCTTTTTGTTGGCAGGCAGGCATTGGCCGCCGTTATTTAGGGATATCATGTCCGCCCCCGCTGCCCGTCGCCTGCCAGATGACCATCCTGCCTGGAAAGATCTGCGTCCTCTGGGGTATGAATGCACCCGCTGGCTGAATGCCATGACGATGCTTCAGGCCCGCTGGCGCAAAGGCAGGCTGCCAGAGTCGCTGACCTCTTTTCTGCAAAGTTGGATGCCACAGGAGCCCCTGCCTACCCCCGTAACCGAGAGCTTTGAGATCCGCCTGGAATCTGGCCAACTTTGTGCCGAGGCGGCCCTCGCCCCCATCCAGCATCCGGTCTGGCAGGCACTGCTGCATCTGCCTGCGTTGAGGGATTTCTGGACGGCGGAACTGCGCGCCAGCCACTACGCCCACCTTTTGCAGATGATCCCCC
>DMMK01000405.1 GCA_003453085.1 Verrucomicrobiales bacterium | reverse complement strand
CCTCCGGCGCTGTGGCCTGGGTGCCTGCGGCCATGAGGGCGACGGCACCGCCGAGCCAGACGAAGGGCATAAGCTTTCTCCAGCCGGGCTGCCGGGTCCCCTGCCCTGCGGCGTCATCGGCACTCCAGGAACCGAGGAGATCGCGGGCCTGCTGTTTGAAAAGACGGCGACTTGCCCACCAGAGGGTGAGCAAGACAACGATGACAGCGCCGATGCCAGCTCCGGCCTTGGTGGCGACGCTGCCGGAATAGATGAGGGGCAGCCCCTGGGAAGCGCCGGACCAGGCTCCGCTGAGCCCCTTGAGAGCCAGCTTGGTATAAAGCTCACCACCGAAGACACCAAGAACGGCCCCGATGATGGCGAGGACGCCGGCCTCACCTAACAAAGAGCGTCGCACCATTTTTGAAGTCCAGCCCATGGCCAGAAGTAGGCCGACCTGGGCGGAACGTCGCTCCAGCGTGAAGAGGAAAAGCAGGGCTGCAAAGATGAGGGCAGCGGCGATGAGGAACATGCTGAGGCCGATGAAGAGGCCGCCAAAGTCCACGCTGCCTTTAGCGGCGGCAGTGGCCTGGCCTTTCAGATCGGTGGGGGTGAGACCGATATCGGCGAGGGCGAGGGAAGAGACGACGTCTGCCTGGAGGGTGGCTTCTTCCTGGCCGGAATTGGGAAAGCGAATGGAGGTCAAATTCCCGAAGCGGTTGGCCCAGAGTTTTTTGCCATCTTCCAGGCTGATGAAACCTTTGGGCGTGCCCTTGTAGTCGTCCCAGTACTTCTCGTCCTTGTCGCGGATCTTCTTGGTATCCATGGGGATGCCGGGATCCCAGTCGCGGCAGTTGTCCACATCGGACACGCCGGGGAAATCGGGCGTCCAGGCGCGGGTGACATTGGGATCCTCCATGGGCAGGATGCCGCTGACGGTGAAGGTGGCGGTTTGCTCCTTCAGCTCGCGGCCGATGCCGACGACGTAATAGATGATGTCCAGTTTGTCCCCCACGACCAGGCCGTGATCCTCGGCCAGCCATTGGGTGATGATGATCTCGGATGGCCTAACATTAAGTTTGTCCGTGGCGGTGACCATGGAGTAGGGCGTGGCACCTTTGGCGGATTTGAAGCCGTTGACGAGGTAGGTGAGGACGCCGTAGCTCTCCGGACGGGCGAGCAGCTTGGTGGCGAGGGATCGGTCCATGAAGACGCGGTCGGTGCTGACTTCCCATTCTTCGCGGGGGGCTTCCACACGTTTCATTTTGAGGGCGAAGTCACCCAGCGTTTTGGCTTTTTCTAAAGCGGCGGTGTCGCTGGCAAAGGTGGAGGAAGAGGAAAGGAGGACATTCACCTTGGCGTCCATTTCGATCTGTGTCTGCAGATCGGCGAGGGGCACGAAGACGGAGTCCGGAGAGACCTGGGAGGCGACGAGCTGGAAAGCGCCGAAGTCCTCCGCACTCACGATGGCCCCGACGGTGCGGCGGAGGGAGACGTCCTCATTGGTGCTGCCGGAGAGAGGCGCATCGCGGGAGATGGCGCTGGGGCGCTCCAGACGGACGAGGACGGTATCGCCGACCTTGGCGGAGAGCTTGCGGGCGAGGGGTTCATTGAGGGCGATCTGCCCCTGGGTCAATTCGATGGATTTGCCGCTGGTGCTGAGTTTCCAGAAACCGGCCTCGACGCCAAGTACCTGCGTACCATTGACCCGGACCTTGCCATTTGAAGAGGCGGCAGAGCCGATGGCGATGATGGCGGGGGCCGCCTGGGATTTCGTCCCGAGTTCCTGAGTAAACCAGCGATCGCCCCCGAGAATGCCCGCCTGGATTTTGCCGAGGCGGAGATCCGCGACACGGCGGAGGCTGGCGCGTACGGAATCCCCCACGAGGAGGGAACCGCTCAAAATCGCGGAGGCCAAAAAGGCCCCGAGGAGGAGGCCGAGGTGTCCGCGCCAATAGTGCCGGGCTGAGGAGAGGACGAAAGAGAACAAGGACATGTTCCCTATACGTGGCTGCGCCCGCGATGCTGCGCAAGGGCCACGCAAAAACTGCGCGGGTGCCGAAGCGCCAGCGCAGTTTTAACAACAAGAGGAAAAGCAGATCACAGGGCGCGGGCTTTGGCGCGGGTCTTTTTGACCGGCTTGGGAGCGGTGGTGGGGCGGAAGGCTTCGCCAAAGAGATACTGGCGGGCGCTGTCCAACTGGCCCATGACGCGGCCCATCCATTTGGTGAAGTCCTTGCCGAAGTGTTCGTCGGCCTGAGGGTCCATGAGGGCATCATCCAGGCTGGCGTGGTGGGCGCGCAGTTCCATCTCCAGGTGCATGCCGATCTCGGGGATGTAGAGCTCGACGGCCTCAAACATGTCCATGACGCGGGCGGCGTAGCTGGTGTCCCAGACCTTGTCATCGTCTTCGTAGCTGCTGGTGATGAGGTGGGCGATGGTGTATTCGGCGTTGTCGGAATAGACTTCGGCGGCTTCCAAAACGGAGTCGAAGCTGTCGTGCTCACTGGTCACTGGGATGACCACGGAGAGGCTGACGCTGGCCTCAGGCAGGATGAGATCGAGCTGCTCATTCTGATAAAGTTTTTGAAAAAATTCACCCATGCCGGTGGCCACTTCCAGGATGGTGACCGGGCTTTCATCCAGTTTGTCCAGCAGGCTGTCAGCCGTGAGGGTGCTGGCATCGAAGGCACGACCCGAGGTGTCATTGCCCGCATCATCCACGAGGGAGAGGAGCTGGTGCGGGGCCCCGTATTCCTGAAGATAACGGGCGCAGCAATGAGCCAGCGTGCTCTTGCCAGTGGAAGGATAGTCGTTCTGGATGAGGATCAGCTTTTTCATAATTTTGTTAGGCTTCGTTAACAA
>DMMK01000192.1 GCA_003453085.1 Verrucomicrobiales bacterium | reverse complement strand
CACATAGATGCGAGGTTCGCGTTCGAGCATAAAGACGGAATGTAGCGCAGGCTTCCCGCTTGCCCACTTGAAGTTTGCAGTTTCGTCACCAGCCACGTGCGTTATTCATTTGGAGATGACCACCCCCAGCCTGCCACCCCTTTCCCCTGACACGACGCTTTCTCAGGTCCTGCAAAGTTACCCGGGGGCTCAGCGCGCGCTTTTTGCACGATATCACATCGGAGGCTGCCGCAGTTGCGCCTTCAGTCCTAGCGAAACCCTGGCCCAGCTCTGCGTCCGCAATGACAATCTGGATGTCCAGGAAGTCATCGCCCATATTCAAGACAGCCATGAGGGGGATGCCACCCTGCAAATCTCGCCCACGGAATTCGCCGCCCTTAGATCCGCCACGCCCGACCTCAAAGTGCTGGATGTTCGCACGCGTGAGGAGCATGAGGCCGTGACCATCCCCGGCTCCCTGCTGATGACGCAGGAACTCGTGCAGGAGGCTTTTTCCCATTGGGACAAAAACGCCCCCGTCGTGCTTTATGACCACACGGGCTCCCGCTCCCTGGATGCGGTGGCTTACTTTGTCGGCCATGGGTTCACCCAGGCGACCTGCCTGACTGGCGGGATAGATGCCTATAGCCAGGAGGTGGACAAGACTCTGCCGCGTTACAAGATCGAGATCGAGGCATGATGTCCGCCGTTTCCAGCATCACCTGGGCCCGGGCAGATTGGCAGGCCCGTCGGGATGCCCACTTGGCGAGGGTGGCCGCCCCCGCCGATGCGTTTGTGGAGAGGCGCAGCCGCCAGGAGAAGCATCCCGTCCACGACTTCCTCTTCACCTATTACAATTTCTCCCCGGCGAAGCTGAAACAATGGCTGCCGCCGCTGGGCATTCGCCTGGAGGTAACTGAGGAGGACCTACTGGCCATGCCCTGGCTGGCCGGCGACAAAATGACACGTGAAGGAAACTGCGTGGAGCTGAACGAATCCAAGCTGGGAGCCCACACGCGCGACCTCGCCCGCTGGGTGGCCACGCTCTGTGCCAATGTCCTGGAACGTGCCCCCCGTTTCCGCTGCTTTGGCCTGCATGAATGGGCCATGGTATATCGCCAGACGAGGGAAGAAATCCGCCATCAGGGTTATGAACTCCGCCTCGCCCCGGATGAGATGGCCACCTTCGTCGAATCTCAAAGCATCGGCTGCTCCCACTACGATGCCTTTCGCTTTTTCACCCCGGCGGCGAAGCCGATGAACGCCCTTCAGCCCATCCTGGAAACGCGCCTGGAAATGGAGCAGGGAGCCTGTCTGCACGCCAATATGGACCTCTACAAATGGGCCACCAAACTGTGGCCCTGGGTAGGTGCTGACCTTGTGGCAGATGTCTTCATGCTGGCCTGTGAAGGGCGGGATCTCGACATGCGTGCCAGCCCTTACGATCTCCACCACCTTGGCTACGAACCCGTGTGCATCGAGACTCCGGGTGGTCGCCAGCGTTACGAGCAGGAACAGCGAGAACTCGCCGCCAAGGCCGTGCCCCTCCGTGAAAAGCTGCGGCAGGCTGCCGAAAGGATGGCCTCCTCTCAGTCGGCCTCAGGCCTTGGCCTTCACTAAAAACCGGGTACACACACCACCGCCTGCCACGACGGCGGGCAATTGCTCCGCATGGCGGCCACTGGCGATGATGCACTGCACGCCGCCATTCACGGCGTCCTGCACCGCACGCAGCTTGGAGATCATGCCGCCGGTGCCCAGCTTGGTTTTCTCCTCCTGGGCGTGATGGATCACCACATCCACATCTTCCACGATAGGGATGGGGCCTTCCTCAGGCTTGTTCATGTCCCGCAGAAGGCCAGGCGCACTGGTGAGGAGGAGCAAAAGATCCGCGCCCCACAGACGGGCCACACGGGAGGAGAGCTTGTCATTGTCGCCAAAGCGCAGTTCCTCGATGGCCACGCTGTCATTCTCATTGATCACGGGGACGACCTGGGGGAACTCCAGCAGGCGCTCCAGCGTGGTTTTCACCCGGCGGGCGCGGTCGTAGTTTTCCAGGTCTTCATGCGTCACCAGCAGTTGGGCCACGTGCAGGTCATGGTCACGCAGCAGGTTTTCATAGGCGTGCATGAGGTGGGTCTGCCCCACGGCGGCCAGGGCCTGCAGAGTGGTCATGTCCGTAGGCCGCTCGGTCAGGTCCATGGGTTTCAGGCCAGAGGCCACAGCCCCGCTGCTCACCACCACCACACTGTGACCGGCCTGCTTCAGCAGCGCCACGGCCTCGACCAGCTTGCGCAACTGGACAGGGTCAGGCTCCGGAGCGTGCAGTTTGGTCAAAATGCCGGTGCCGAATTTGAGGACAATGCGCTGGGGAGCCGTCGTGGACATGGAAAGAGGGCCGCCATTATGACGCAGCCGCCACGGCAGGCAACGGGATGTTTTGCAGGCATCACCATCTCTTGCACCCCCTTCAGACAGGCGTATATCACTTATCCGCCCCCTCATGCTGACTTCCTTCACCCCCGTTCTCGATGCTCTCCCCGCGCGCAAGTCGCCCCTGATGGAGAAATTCTGGACCTTGCTGGAGCCCAAATCTCCCACCCAGCTCGAGGCCATGGCCCGGGAATCCCGCGCCATCACCCGGCGGAATTTCGGCCGCACGATGCGCATGTTTGCTCCCTTGTACGTCTCCAACGAGTGCGTGAACAACTGCTCCTACTGCGGTTTTTCCCGGGACAATACCAGCATCATGCGCGTGA
>DMMK01000378.1 GCA_003453085.1 Verrucomicrobiales bacterium | reverse complement strand
GGTTGATCTCATCCGCCAGCAGCAAGTTGGTAAAAATGGGACCAGGCTGGAAGACAAACTCGCGCCGCCCATCCACCTCCTGCAGCACCGGATTTCCCGTAATGTCGCCCGGCAGCAGGTCCGGCGTGAACTGCACGCGCCGGGTGGTGAGATTTAGCGCTTTGGAAAGGCCCTTCACCAGCTCCGTTTTGCCCAGGCCTGGCAGACCTTCCAAGAGCACGTGACCACGCGCGATGACACCGCAGAGAACCAGATCAATCAACTCACTCTGGCCAAACAAAACCTCATTCAGCGCCTGGCGCAGGGCTGCGATGGGTTTCGTCGCAGACTGCAGTTCGGCATCAATCGCGTAGGGGTCAGACATCGCCCGGAGTAAAGCAGGGAAAGGGCCGCGACGTCGAGCGGAAATCTGCGGTTATTTTCTCACGGCGGCGGCCTTGCGCGCCTTAGGTTCGGGAGCCGGGGCGCGTGTCATCTCGGGTGTTACCGGGATGCCCATGCGCTGGTAGAGATCCAGCATTTCGCGCGTTGCCTCTTGATGTGCTTCCAAACCGATGCGGGTCTGCTCCAGGATGGTGCGTGGGGGTGTTGCCATGAGATGCATCTCGTTGAACCACTGGTGGGCTGTCTCCAGGGTGTCTTGAAGCGAATTCGCGACCTCCACCGAAGGGGGGTGAGTATTGTCCCACAAATGCCACTCATCGGCAAGGGGGAGATAGTCCGCAGAAGGTGGTGGTGGTGCAAAGGTGGCGTTTTGGGATAGAGGGCACCCTTTGCGGACGGAGTTTTGCGTGCTGCGACCGCCCCTCACCTTGGCCTCTCCCGAGGGAGAGGCCAAGGTTTTTGGAAGCTCGGGATGGAAGAGCAAACGAGGGTGGAGGTCTTCAGCGAACCGAGACCAAACGACATCTACACGCAGCCCGCTCCTACTTCTTCCCCTGCCGCTGGCGCACCACTTCAAACAGAGAGACGCCGGTGGCGACGGAGACGTTCAGGCAGGGCACCCGACCGACCATGGGGATGCGGACGAGGAAATCGCAATGCTCCCCGGTCAGGCGGCGCATGCCGTCGCCTTCAGCGCCCATGACGATGGCGGTGGGGCCTTTGAGATCCAGATCGTAGATGGACTTGGTGGTTTCATCCGCCGTGCCGACGATCCAGATGCCGAGTTTCTTCAGCTTATCCATGGCGCGGGCCAAGTTGGTCACGCGCACGAGGGGGATGTTTTCGGCACCGCCGCAGGAGACGCGGATCACCGTGTCGGAGATGGGGGCAGACTTGTCCTTGGGCATCACCACGCAGTCACAGCCCGCTGCATCGGCCGTGCGCAGGCAGGCCCCTAGATTGTGCGGATCCTGGATGCAGTCCAGGATGAGCACGAGCGGGTTTTCTTTCCCCTCTAGCAGCAGAGACAGGTCATCTTCATCATACACAGGCACGTGCCCCGTGGTGGGAGACGAGTGGCGGTTCTGACGGGCGACGGGTGCGGGCTTGGGCATCCCGCAGTGATGAAATGCGCTGGCCCCGGCTGCAAGGGTTTTGACGGACAATTCGCGGCCTACTGGGCCACGACGGCGTAAACCAGCAGGTTTTTGGCCTTCGGCTTCAGGATCTCATTCACCGCTTTCACGTGTGCGGGGTGTTTTTCATACACGGCCAGATCCGCCGGGGTGGCAAAGCGCATCACCAGACCCACGTCGAAACTATCGTCCACCACCGGGCGCTCACTGGCCAGCGGGGTGCCCACGCTGAGGTGCTGGATGCCGGGGATGTCCTTTTGGAAACCCTTGGCCGCAGCGATGATGGCTGCACGATCTGCGGCATCGCCCGGCTTTTTCAGCCACAGGAGGACGACGTGCTCCACCTTGCCCTTGGCGGTGGTCTTGTGCCCCACAGGGCAACTGGTGCAGGAAGCGAGCAGGCTGAGAGCGGCAAAGGAGAAGATGGCGATGGCTTTTTGCATAGCGGTCTTTAGTCTGCGTGACCATGAAGGAAGCGTCGAGACTGTTTTTCTGCCTGTACCTGTTTTCTGGAGCCCTCACTGCCCAGGAGGCGCAGCCCTTTGATCGGCTCACCTTTCACCACGCGCCGAAACCCCTGGCCGCAGGGGCGAAAACCAGTGACTGGCCGCGCGTGCTGGGCCCCAGCGATGATGCGAGCTCGCCCGAAACCCCTCTTTTGAAAACCTGGCCCGCAACGGGTCTTACGCCCGTGTGGGAAGTGACCACCGGCGAAGCCTACACCTCCCCCATCCTCAGCGGGGACTACTGCGTGCTCTTTCACGCGCTGGACAAGCAGGAAACCGTGGAGTGCCTGCACCGGGAAACCGGCCAGCGATTTTGGAGCCAAGCCTACCCCATCGAGTATCAGGACCGCTACGGGTTCGGCAATGGTCCACGCGGCAGCCCGGTCATCTCCCAGGGTGTGGTGGTGACGATGGGTGTGACGTCCCAACTCCACGCTTACGATTTAAAGACTGGCAAGGTGCTGTGGACGCATGACCTGCGGAAGGAATACAACGTGCCGCAGGATTTCTTTGGCGCGGGTTCCTCGCCGCTGATCCTGGATGGTCTCGTAATCGTCAATGTGGGCGGCAAGGTGGAGGCGTTCGATGGCTTTGAAGATCGCCGAGATCGCGCGGCGAAGCTGGCTACAAAAGGCGTCAGCGTGGCCGCTTTTGACCTAACCACAGGGGCAGTGAAATGGAAGGTGGAGGATGAATGGGGTGCCAGTTATGCCTCGCCCATTCCCGCAAAGCTGCACGGCCAGACGAAGGTGCTCATCCATGCAGGGGGAGAGAGTGATCCCGCCATCGGCGGACTGCTGTGCATTGATCCTACCACCGGCACCGTCCACAGCCGCTTCCCCTGGCGGGATGAGGAGTACATCCAGGCCACCGGCAGCAGCCCCGTGGCGGTTCCAGAAAAAAACCGCGCCTTCATCACCACCTGCTACCCAAAAAATCAGCCGTTAGGCGGTGTGATGGTGGAGTATGATGCGCAGTTTCAGGTCCGGGAAGTCTGGCAGTCCAAAAAGATCGGCGTGCACTGGATGACGCCCGTTTATCACGAAGGCCATCTCTACGCGATCGATGGCGAGCGTGAGAACAACTCCCGCCTCGTCTGCGTGAATGCCGATACTGGGGCTGAGGTGTGGGAAAAGAACATTGAGTGGGAAGATGCCGCCTTTGCCGCTGCCCAGGGCCGCAGCAAACCGGTGCGTCTCAGCATCATGCGCGCCAGCCTTTTGAAGGTGGATGGCAGCTTTCTCTGCCTGGGTGAAACTGGCAGCCTGCACACGCTGAAACTTTCCCCCCAGGGCTGTGAGGAGGTCTCCCGCACACAGCTCTTTTACGCGCTGAATACAT
>DMMK01000665.1 GCA_003453085.1 Verrucomicrobiales bacterium | reverse complement strand
CCCGAAGTGCAGGCCGGCGTGACGGCGGTTCAGGTGGGGGAAGAATTCAGCGGCTGGTTTCCAGCGAAGGGGATGGCGCGCGTGTTTGATCTGGCCTTCAAGGCAGGGGACCGTTTCACCATCGAGGTCGTCTCCCAGCAATCCGGTTTGCCGACGGATCCGATCCTGGCTATCGAATCTGTGAAGAAGGATGCGGCAGGCAAAGAGACCCTGACCTTGCAGGCGGATGTTAATGACCCGGCTGCCAGCCTGCCTGTGCCTGGAGTAAGGATGATGAGGCTGGATCCTTTGTATGCGTATGAGGCCAAGGCCGATGGTGTTTTCCGCCTTTCGTTGAGTGATCCTTTGAATGCGGCGAATGGGCGGCGTTATCCTTATCGCCTGCGCATCTCCAGGGCAGGGGACAACAGGCTGGACCATGCCATTGCCCTTCATCCTACCCTGCCTCCGGTGGCGGCTGTGGGCCCCTATGAAATGGCGAGCGCCAATGTCTGGCGGGAAGGCATGACGGCGCTGGAGGTGTTTGTGCCAGGTCGCACGCCGCAGAGTGCGGCTGCTGAACTGACGGTCTCCCAAGTGCCTGCGGGAGTGACGTGTTTGGGCGGATTTGTGGGCCCCGGGCAGTCGCTGGGTTACATCGGTTTTCGCGCTTCGGGAGATGCCCCGACGGGGGCGGCTGTCTTGGGCGGGCTGAAACACACGGCCTTCCTGAGCTGGGCGGTGAAGGATACGGGAAGGGAGGCCATGCACACCCGCATCGCTGGGGCACCAGCACTGGGTGTGGTGGCGGAGCAGGCACCGGTGCTCCTTGAATCGGCGACAACGGGAGTGCAGGAGGTAGCCGCCGATGGCAAGCTGGAGCTGGCTTTCAAAGCCGTGCGGCATGGCTCATTCACCGACGCGCTGAAACTGAAAGTCCTGGGGCTGGTGGATGTGGCCAAGGCACCGGAGCTGGCCATTCCCGCCAAAGCCAACGAGGGCAAGCTGACACTGGATGTGAAGGCCCTGAAGCTGACTCCCGGAGAGTATGGTTTCATTCTCCAAGGACCGGCCAAGATGCCGTTCCGGCGGGAAGCTGCGGCGGTGGCTGGCGCAGATACGGCGGCCAAGAAAGCGGCCCAGGCGCAGTCAGAGGCGAAGCTGGAACTGGAGGCTGCCAAAGCTGCCCTGAAGGCCATCAAGCCTGAGGACAAACCAGGGCTGGCTGCCGCCCAGACCAAAAGCGATGCAGCGGCCAAGACGCTGGCCCAGGCCGATCAAATGAAGGTGACGGCGGAGAAGGCCGCGAAAGATCTCGCTGCGAAAAATCCCGCCAAGGACACGACCTTCATCGTGTATTCCAACCCGATCCGCATCCGAGTGAAGGAGCCCGCCAAGAAATGAAGCATGTCCTGTTTTGTCTTACTTTTTGTTGGGCCTGCGGGCCGCTGACCCAGGGCGCAACGATCAACTTTGAAAAGCAGCTCTGGCCTGTGCTCAAGGATAATTGTCTGGCCTGTCACAACAAGACCACGACCAAAGGGGAACTGAACATGGAGACCCCTGCGCTGATGATTCAGGGTGGGGAAAATGGCAAGGGGATCGAGGCCGGGCAGGGTGAGAAGAGCCTGATCTATCTCGCCGCCGCCGGTGAATGGGATTCGGAGATGCCACCGAAGAACAACAAGGTGGGGGCGGTGAAGCTGACCTCGGGAGAGCTGGCCCTGCTGAAGCAATGGATTGATGAAGGGGCGCTTTACTCGGCCCGGCAGGAAAAGGTGATCGCCTGGGAGCCATTGCCTGAGAGCTACCGGCCCATCTATGCCTCCGCCATCACGGCGGACGGGCGTTATGCAGCGGCGGCACGCGGCAATCAGGTGACGCTGTATCATCTGCCGACGGGCACCGCCATGACGCGCCTGACGGATGAGGCCTTGCTGAAGTCCGGCCTGTATCAAAAGCCGGGAGTGGCCCATCGCGACATTGTACCTGCGATGACCTTCAGCCCAGATGGTAGCCGTCTGGCGACTGGCAGCTTCCGTGAGGTGAAGATCTGGCGGCGTGAAGAGGCGAAGCCCAAGGAAGTGAGTGCTCCGGCAGCTCCGGCGGAAACGAAGTTCAGTCTGGCCAGCACCGCCGCAGATACGGTGACTCTGATGGACAAGCCGACAGGCCAAAAGCTGCGTGACTTTAAGCATGGCGCGGCCGTTTCCACCTTTGTGCTCAGTGCGGACAATCAGCGTCTGGCGACAGCCGGGGCGGATCACCAGGTCAAGATTTGGGAGGTAGCCACAGGCAAGCTGCTGCTGGGCATTCAGGGGGATCTGGCTTCTGCGGTGACCCTGATGGAAAAGGCGGATGTCATTGCCAAAGCAACCTCTGAAGCTGCCTGGCAAACCTCGGCAATTGCCAAGGCTGAAAAGGAGGGAACGGATCTCGCCGCCCGACTGAAGAAAGCTAAGGAACTGGCGGATGCCGCTAGAAAAGAACACGAAGACAAAGCCAAGACGCTGAAACCGAAACAGGAGGCGAAGGCGGCAGCAGACAAGGCACGGGCCGAAACTGAAAGCCTGCTGGCCAAGGTTCCCCAAGGAAAGCCAGAAGCGGCCTTGATCCAGAAAAACAAGGAGGCCGGAGCCAAGGCTGAGA
>DMMK01000425.1 GCA_003453085.1 Verrucomicrobiales bacterium | reverse complement strand
GGACTTTCGTTGTTCATGACGAGGTGGACGATATTTGGAAACTGGATGGCGAAATGGGCAGGCCGATGAACTGAACAGCGACGGCTTAACAGGAGGTATTAGGCTAGGCCGCGCGAAAGTGTGACGAGATAAGCTGAGTTTTTGACCGCGCCATCCTGCAAGAACGGAGGCACGATTTCCCCCAGCCCGCCCTGCTGGGCTGAAGCCAAAATGATCGCTAGGAGGAAGACGGCCGATGTGGCTGGAAAAAGGCTAACTCCCAACCGAAGGCCGCCAAGAGGCGACAGGTCACTTCCACCAGTCCGGGATCTTCCCTGCACCATCCATCGCCGGGATGCGCATCAGCACCTTCTTTTTGGAAGGGTGGACGATCCAGGCTGTCGCATCCGGCATCTTCATCAGTTCGCCCGGCTGCACCTCGTAGTCCCACTCCTTGCTCACGGATTTGCTCGCATCCTTGCCCATGAATCCTGAAGACTTCGACACCTTCTTCTTCTCCACTTTCGCAATGAACTCTGCCACCGCCAGCGCCCCCTCGGGATCCGGTTGGCGAAAGGCGATGCGGGAGCGGCAGTTCAGCGTCAGCACCTGCGCTGTCTCCTTGCCCAGCACCGGGAAGAGCGAGGCATCGCTCTGCATCCCCAAGATGAGGCAGCAGTTCGCCGCACGCAGACGGTCGATCACGTTGTGGTCCGAAATGCCGTCTTCACTCGCCGTGGCCAACGCCTGAAACTCATCCATCAGGGCGATCAGCAGATTCTCATTTTTTCGCTCTGACTTCGGCTTGTCAAAACGCATCATCGCATGCGTGTAAAACAGCAGCTTGATGTACGTATTGATGTAGCGTCGCTCCGTCTGGAAAGTCTGCGGCAGCGCCGTGCAAAAGATGCGGCCCTTGTCCACATCCGTAATATCAATTGTGTTCGGTTCGTCGGAGCAAAACACCTCCGCAATGTCTGGGTGCGTGAAGAAGCCCAGCATCACCTTCAGCGTGCCCACCAGGCCCTCCTTCTGCTCCGCCGCCTTCGCACTCAGAAAGGTCTGGTCAAAGTATTTCGCCAGCTTGATGCGCTCCGGCGTGCTGTCCGCATCCAGCAATTCCTCAAACATCTTCTCCATCGCAGAGCTGTCCGTCAGGATCTCATAGGCCCGCAGCACATTCACCGGCTTGCCCAGCGTCTCCAGCATTTCAAAGGCGCTCGTCAGTGCCTGCTGCGCCGCCGGTTTGAAGAAGGACGACTGCTCCCCCTCCGTCAGCGACGCCCCCGTATCCACCAGGTTCTTCGCATGCGTCGTGTAGGGCAGGCGAGGATCTGAAACGAGGTTGTAGCGCTCCTTCGGCTTCCAACTCCGGTCCAGGCGGTCTGGCCGCACCGCCAGCACACAGATCGCCTCCGGGCGACCATGCCCCGCCGCATGCTCCATCGCGAAAAAGTGCTCATCCCCCTTCGCTCCCAAAATCAGCCCACCCCAGTTTGGCCGGCTTAGGCTAATCTGGTGCAGCAGCGGGTTAAACCCCGAGGTCGTCTTCCCCACCCCCGTATCCCCGGTGATCAGCCAGTGACGCGTAAACTCCCCCGGCAGCCACTTCAGGTTCTTGTACTGAACGATGTACTCCTTCTTGCTGAGATCCGGCTGCCATTTCAGCAGGCAAAACGCCACCACCACTGAGACAAACGCCACCCCGCCCGTGACCTCCGTGATGGTCTCATATTGAAAAACATACCAGATGCCAAAAGTGGCGATGCCCGCCGCAACGAGAAATTTCAGAAAGGAAAACATGATGGAAAAACCTGGGTGGTGAACCCAACTAGCCATCCCCACGCCAACTGTGACAGGGTATTTTAAGACTGCCGGGTCATGGCCCAAATGAAGATGCGACACACTCGACGCCACCCCTATGGAAAGACGGAGGATGAAGGAAAGTTGGGGTGCAAAAGTCCGATCCTCAAACGGTATGCTCTCTCAAATGAGCTCATCCCACCCTGCAATGCAGTGTTCAGCTCCCTGAATTAATACGCACATTATTTATGAAAATAATTTATAAAACATCAAATCCATTCAGGACCAAACACCTGACGTAATTTACACCTAAACACCATTGCCTCATAAGCCGAATTCGGTAAAATATTAAATCTTACATTCAGCTCATTTTCAATCCCTTTATGAAACCCTCGTTCCGGCTGTCCTTTTTGTTTTCTGCCTTTCTTTCGATTTCAGGCGCAGGTTGGCTTCAGGCGGAAGATGTCACGGCTGACTGGCTGACCGTCAATGCGGGGGCCACGATTTCAGGTCTCCTGCAATTTGGGACGGCCTCAACGGGGGTCGTCGGTGCAAGCCCATCAACTACCAGCGCCTTCCAACTCAGCATTGCACAAGGACTCAAAGAAATCACCCTGCCTTACACCGTGGAGGGGCACTATGAAGAAGGCTACGTCACCGTGGAGGATTATGGCTGGGTCCCCGATGGCTACACGCAGCCCCAATACACGATCACCCAGATCGGCTCCGATTATTTCCCGGCTGTCTATGACAACGAGGGTAACATCGTCACCGAAGCCTATACCGAGCCACGATACGAGAGCATTTACACAGGGGATATGTGGATTGAGACAGGCACCCGGTGGGCTGTCATCGGCAGCCACACAGAAATGGGCCAGGTCTGGGTGGATTCCTATGAAAGCTCCTACACAGACTATCTGTTTGAGGCACCCAAGATCCAGTTCACCGCCTCACGCTCGGATGCCAACTGGGCCTGGCAGGTGCCTACGGAAAACAGCGGAGAATACAAGGATGTCATGGTGGTCTGGAACGGGGGCCTGAGAATCCCCAGCAACGATCCCAACCGCATGATGGCCCTGGCCTCGGACAGCCTGACGCAGTCTTATGACGAGGTCGTGGGGACGGAACGCCGGGTGCATGTGAGCCGCCTGGGATCTCACGATCTGAAAACGACGGTCACCACCTCCACCGGCAGCGGGGCCGCGCTCATCTCGGCCGAGAGCACCAATGAGGTAAAACCCGAATCCATCATTCTGACACGCGTTGAATCCCAGGGGGCCGATCCGATTGCGGTCACCCTCTCGGCTCAAACCCAGATCGCCGCCCAAAGCGCCCACTTTGGCGGTGTGATGACGGTGGTTGGCGATGTGAAAGTGCAGGGCGTGCTGCGCCTGGAACCTGCGGGAGATCTGACCATGGGAGACTATCAGGTGGGGCCACGTCCGGTGCCACCTGCCCAGTAATGGGTCTGCTCCGTCCCTCCCCTGCTCTAGCCCAAGCCTTTTTGAGATCACCGATTTCTGCCCATGCACCCCAGCCGTGTTTTGCCCGCCTTGCGCCACGCCCGATTCTGGCGCGAGTTTCTGAGCGCCCTTCTGTTTGTCTCCCTGCTGCTGCCCGCCCACGCCGCCGCCCCACAGTGGTGGGCACAGCGCGGCGTGATCGCGCCGGACAAAGCCAGGGATGACTTTGCGGCCATCAATCAGGGCCAGCTCAAAAACCTGGCCGCCAAAGCCGTGGCGGAGATGAACGCCAAACTCACCGGGGGAGCAGGCACAGCCCTCAATCAACGGGTGGCCTCATGGTCCACCAACACCGCCCAGGCCGATGATTTTGCCGGGGTGAACATTGGACAGGCCAAGGCCGTGGCGCGGCCCGTGTATGAGCGCCTGCTGGCCGCCGGGGCCATCACCGCCCTGCCCTCCTGGATCACCGCCCCTGCGGCCTCCAATCAAGACTTCGCCGCGGCCAACATCGGCCAGGTCAAAAACCTGTTCGCTTTTGAAGTACCTGACCAAGTGGGAACTTCGGGAACAGGCGGCACTAGCACCAACCCGGCCCCCGGCCCCGTTCTGCCTGCCAATTCTCCATTTGTGATCAGCTATCACGGCTGGCGATCAGGATCCATCTCTCCGCAGTCCAGCTCCAGCAATGCCCCTCCCGCTCCTCAGGCTGTCTGCCTCGGAACATTGAAGACCCTCTGCTGGCAGATGGATGCTGACAGCAGTCATCCACTTGTAAAGTCAACCATGCAGACACAGCAGGTGCAGCTCAATAGCGTGGCGGAGGCTGAAGCCTGGAAAAGCACTCACCACCAGACTCCGGCCCCCTACTTGAAACACACCGTCGAAAATGAAGCTATATATGCCAATGTGGACGAGCAAGGGAACGGGACATTGCAAGCAATCAGGGTTTATCAGTCAACGATCCTGACGAACGGAATTTCCATCCAAGGTGGCCCCACACGTGTTGAGACAGATTACCATCTAACCGCCGCTTTAGGCTTGGCACGCATGTATGCCATCATGGCGGCATTTGGAGCTGTCACTTACGAAAGTACTGGCACTTCCTGGACAGAGGCAACCTACCAAATTCAGTACTACCCAGGAGATGTTCCTCTTCATTGGTTCAAGCAGGAGGCCAGCGGGCCGCTGACCTCCCCTGCGGCCCATTGGGCTGCGGCAACCGAAGTGTCCACCGATTCGCCTTTGACCTGTTTCAATCAGCCGGGGGAGATCATCCCTTATGAAAACATGGTGCTTCCCACCTCAGGCAGCCTGCTGGCCACCGCCCAGGGTTCTCTCCAAAAAGTCACCCAAACCTATCGCAATGCCCAAGATCAGTTAGTGCCCTCGGATCGCTACACGGGGGAAGTGAGTCAAGGCTCTGTCTCGATTGCCTGGCGCACCGATCTTCCCACTCCCCTGACAACGGCAGAAAAAGAGATGTGGATCAACCGATTCAAGGTGGTCAAAACCATCACGGTGGCTTCCTCTGGAGCGGCACCTACAGTGGTGACGACGGCCCTGTCGGCCTACATCACGCCCTCCAGTACGGGGAGCTGCGCCCTTCCCGGCCTGAACCCTGAGCTGCAAGAAGGGCAGCCACGTCAGATGGAGCTGCGCCTGGTGGTCAACAGCACACCGCCCGGAGGCAACCCTGGGGGAGGGGATGGAGGGAATCCTGGAGGTGGTGGGCCGGGAAGCGGCGGAACTGACAATCCTCCCCCCGTCAACCCTGAGGGATTCACGCTGCAATGGGAGTATCCTGAAAAAGGCATCCGCTACGTAGAGGTTGCCTACTCGAATCATCACTATGCCAGTGGACTACCTGTGATAGTAATAGATGACCAGGGCAATTTTATTCCCTATCCAGACTACACCAGCTACGGTCAACTGGCGTCTTGGAGCACTTCATTCAACCTGAGATACACCGAAGCTTCTTACGACGCCCAAGGAAATCCAACACCGGGCACAAGCGGGGAGGGCAGCACAGATCCGATGATCCGTCTTAGCATGATTCCCTTTCCGGCCTATGAAACCCACTTCGCCACTGCCAGCCAGGCAATTCAAGTCGGAGCCAGCCGACGGACTGTGACAAGTCGGAATGACTTCAAACCCTACGAAGAGCAAGATACATATTGTGATTATTTAGAAAAGCAGCAGGCAGAAAGCCGGACCCGGGTGCGTCTGAAAGCCAGCACCACTCTGCCTGCGGGCTATTCCCTGACAGCAATTCCCGTGGTGGAAGAAACAACCCTGGTGCAGGATAGCAGCGGCAATTGGGTGCCCCCACCACAGTCCGTGCCACCCAGGGTAACGGTGAAGCCTGCCCATGTCTTTGTCATTCCTCCCGGCGGTATGACCTCATCGCACAAAGAGTTCGATGTTCCTTTTGCCTCGGAGGGAACTAGTGTGGTGGTACGACTTATCCCGGTGGAGATAAACTCCAGAGACAGGGCTGCAACTGGCAAAATCCCCCACCTCGGCAGCACAATGGGCAGCAACAAGAAGTTCGAGATCGGGTTCCAGGCTGGAAGCAAATCCTTAGGCAAATACGAAATCCCGCAAAGCGGTTCACCGCAAGGCGTTCACATCTATAACAGCGAGGATGACATCTACAGTGACAGCGAATTTGAAAGCGGAGTCACTGCCACCAACAAGAACCAAGAAGTGATCTTGATTCGAGAAGGTGGTACAGTCCGTTTTTATACCGTTTCGGATGATCTCGGGCCGTTCGAGGTTCTGCTTTATCTTGATGGCGCACTGATCGGAACAGTCACGCACGAGATGAAGAAAGAGGATGGCTTTGACCGCATGATTGCGGCAGCGGAGAAGTTTATTGCTGGTGATGATCCATTGCCGATTGAAGTGGATTACACCGAGCCGCCACCGCTGTTGGCTGCCGCCGATGTTCCGATCCTTGGAGATGTTGTTCGCCAGAATCTGGCGAACAACGCACCTGCAGATGTGCTGAGCGAGTTTGGACTTGGTACAACCGCAGCCAGTGCATCTAGTGGGGGAACCGCAGCAACTACCACGTCAGCCACGACTTCTGCCGTCACAGTTTGGACCGATAAGGAGGAGTTCCAGTTCTTTGTTCAACGGGTGTTTGATGAGGCCACAACCACGCAATGGACATCCTTCTCGGGAGTTCTCACCAATGCTGGCTACAATGTTAACCAGGCTTTGGGCAGCGGGCAGCCAAGCTTCAACTGGCAGCCGGGTGGAGTGCCAGTTACAAAGACGGAGATTGACATGCCCGACCACATCCGCAATCGCGGCTTGGTGGCTCGCGCATTGATGTATTGGATCAAGAGATTGATCACCGCTCATGTCGCGGTTGGTGAAGGCGCGGTCTTTGGTGTGTGGGACGGTGTGAAGGGAGACGTTGATGGTGTTGTTGAGACATTGAAGATGCCTGTAACGGTGTTCAACATCATGAAAGATCCTTGGAAAGCCGCAGGTGAACTTCATGGAGCCTTCAAGACCATCAAGGAAATGGGTTGGACTGGAGTGAAGCAACAGGTCAAAGGCATGTTCGATTCGTTCATGGCAGAGCAGCAAGGGCGGCTTGATTGGGTGCTTGAAGGTGATGCGCAAGACCCGGTTTATCTGAATGCCTACATGGGAGGATACCTCGCCGGATATATTGGGGAGCAAGTCGCGGTAACAGTTCTCACTGTGGGAATTGCGAAAGGTGGCCTAGTTGGCAAGGCACTCAAGCATGGGGCGCAAATCGTCACCACCACGCTGAACAACGCCGGGGATGTAGGACGAAGGTTGCACAAAGCCTCCAAGTCACTCGCCGATACCTTTTCTCGTACTGCGAGGTCTGCCAACGAGGGACGGGCGGCAAGGCGAAGCGGTTCGCTCTGCGGAAGCATCAATGGTTGCCTGGCCGCAGGCACATACGTTTTGATGGCGAATGGATCGGCCAAGCTTATTGATGACGTGCGTGGAGGTGACACCATTTTGGCAGACAATCCAAACGATGGCTTGCCACCGTTCGCGGCTGCCGTCGAAACCCAAATCGGCAGCCGTGCAACGTCATGGATTGCCCTGGGATGTGACTTCAACAAGGACAGCAAGGCTGATCAAACTTTGAAACTAACGCCAGAGCACCCTGTGTTTTTAGTTGATCGAGGCTGGGTGAACGCGAATGAAGTAAACGAAGGCGATTATCTCCGGGAACCAACGGGTTCAACTGTGGCTGTGTGCGCTGTCCAATCCTTCACGACGAATACGCAGAGCTTCAATCTAGACGTTGGAGAACCAAACACGTTCTTCGCCAGCACCGATAGTCACCACTGGGTTCTGGTTCACAATGGGGAGTTCGACATCGGCCCCTACAATCTGAAAGACCCACCATTTGAGCGGCATCACCCGATCATGAACATCTGGATGCAGCACCATTTGCCATTTACTTACCAGAACCGGGTATCTGCATCTTCTTTCCCGTGTATCTCATTAACGAAAGAGCAACACAGAATCGCGACTGATATGGAGCGCATAGCCCGTGCGACAAGGCCAGTCCATGAGATGTCAGCTTATGAAGCTAAGAAGCTTTGCGAACAGATATTCGATGCGGTTGGCGTTCCTGGGCCGGTGAGAACTTTCTACTTCCAGACGATGAACATTTGGCTTCACAAGAAACACAAGAATACCTGTCCATGAAATCTGTCCGCGAGATCATTGATGAGGCGCGAGCTACAATCGGTTGCACAGTTGAACCTGCATCTGGTGTCCCAGCGCTGCCTGATGACGTAATCCTTCCGGCTGATTTGAATGAGTTTTACTCGCTCTGTGGAGGTATCGACATGTTCCCAAACGAAGACTGGGGCTGGCGCATCTTGAAGCCGTCTGAGTTCCTACGCGCAGACATTGTTCTTTTTGAGATCGCCTATCAGAGAAGCCCAAAAGAGTTTGATGGGACTTCTTCACAGAGTCTTTTCATGATAGCAGTTAGAGGTTGTGGCCCCGACTACATCAGTATTGATACCGATCCAGCAAGAGCTGGCAGGTGCTATGATGCCTTTCACGATGTTCATGCAACTGAGAGCAGCCAAGTCTTGGCGTTGTCGTTCACCGAACTGCTCAACAAACTGTTCGAGTGGCGGCTAAACGGCTACTTTTGGGAGAATGCATTCTACGGCTACTTTGGTCAGCCCGACAACAAGCTGAAGCTCCAAGGCCGCCCATCTCCCAAAGTGCGTTTGCCGTAACATGCCAGCTCTTGCGCTTCGGAAAGCTCGAGACTCCGCACCTTGCCCACCACCTAAATGCCCCACCCGCTCCCGCCCTTGCCGCAACGAATAGCTGTCCCTTATACACCTCTGACGCTGCCGCCGCCCCCTGACGGTCAGTCGACAGTGGCCGG
>DMMK01000418.1 GCA_003453085.1 Verrucomicrobiales bacterium | reverse complement strand
GCCTTTTGGGGTTTCTTCTGGCTGCTGCCTGTGGGGATAAAGGTGGGGGCTGGCGGCTTTTTGGGCGCGACGACGAGTTTGTCCACCTGCTGGCCGCTGCCGATGGTGGCGGTGCGTTTTTCACCGAGTGCGACGGTCTTGTCCTCCAGGGCGACCTGTGCCTGGGGGCCTGCGGAGGCAGGTGCAGCATTGACCGGTGGTGGCTGCTTTTTGGTGAGATAAAAAGCACCACTGGCGATGCCGAGGACGACGACCAGAAGGCCCATCTGCACGCCGGTTTTTTGGAGATACTTGGTCATGGCAGGAGTGGGAGGCTATTTGCTGTTGTCCGCCGTGGCATCGCCGAAAAGGGCAGGGGAGATCTGGCTGCGGCCGGCTTCAGGCAGCTCGATGCGGAAGTCCTGATTGATGGAGAGGCCCTCGCGCCCACCTCCTGGGCCGCCCTGAAGCAGGACATCCATGAGCACTTTTTGGCCGGGAGGGGCGACGCCACTGCAATCCACCATCTGGGCATTGTAGCTGCGTTCCCCCACGCGGACTTTCACGCCGCTGGGCTCGAACTCATAGGTTTCCGTTCCGGTGTTGACGAGGTGGCAGCGGAAGGCGGTGATGTCTTTGGACGGATTCCGCTGGATCTCATAGATGGTCGCGGTGACGCCCTTGTAGGTGGAGGTCATGTCCAGGCCGTTGCGTTCCAGCCAGCCTTGGAAAAGACCGGGGTTGAGCGACTGGAGGGCCTTGCGGCTTTTGATCTTGCTGAGCATGCCGACGAGTTCTTCTGAATTGAAGTCGATGCGGTTTTTGACCACCTGCTCGGGAGTGGTGGGCGCTGCGGCATCCTTTTCTTGCGGCGGTGAGACGATGACGGCGAGGTTGGCCTCATCGGAAGGGACGAAGCGCAGAAGATGGATGTGGCGTGAAGTGCGCACCGTCGCGTGGCAGGGCTCGCCGGGTTTTACCAAACGGACGACGAGGGTGTCTCCGATGACGTTTTCATAGTGGACGATGGCGACTTTGGCCTGGGTCATTTGAGCCGCCGCATTGGGGTCCGTCACCAATCCGAAGCCGGTCAACAGCGTGATCTTTTCCGGGAAGGTGATGGTGGTGGCAACGGTGGAATTGATGGAGATGTCATGGACCAGCTTTTTGGAGTCCAGCATGACGAGCTCACGCCCCTGCTGCACCTGTGCCTGTGTGGTGAAGGCGGAGAGGAGAGTGAGGGAAAGGAGGCAAAGGAAGGGTCTCATGAGTCGCTGATTTTCTCCAATTCGTACTTCACCATTTGATCAATGACGGAGGGGAAGGCTTTGTTGCGGCGGATATCCGGGTTCAGGCGCCAGAAGAGCTGCAGGCGGAAGCGATAGGTCTCGTTCTGTTCCTTGTTGTTGAATCGACTGCGACGATAGACAAAGCCGGTGGCCTCTGTGATGGAGACGGTGTCACCTGTGCCAAGGAGGGCGTTGGTTTCGATGCTGAAGGTCTGGTGCACATCTTGGTTCCTGAAGTAGCGGCTTTCGGTTTCCAGCTTTTTGCGAATGAGGCTGTAGCTCTTTTTGGTGCAGAGGAGAGGCAGCCGCTGCGCGTGGGTGATGCCTTCCGGACCCCGGTCGAAAATGGCCTCCACGGCCATTTCGGAGAGGTTGAGGTGCATGGGCTTCATCTTGTTGTAGTTCACACCGGGGGCGATGTAGTAGCCGCCGCTGGTATCCATGACGACGAAGGGGGGGCGGGCCTTCAGCTCCTCTGACATGAGGACGAGGTACCAGGCGCATGTGGAGGCGACGATGCAGGCGACGACGAGCCAGAACACAGCCGTCTGGTCACGCGCAATGAGCGTGTCTATGGCACCTTTTTTCTTGGGTTGGGCAGTGGCCATGTCAGGGTTTCTTTTCAGAACTGGAGAACTCTTCCAGGGAGTAGTTGATGTCTGAGCAGACGAACATGAAGCGTTTGTTGGCACGCAGGCTGGGGTTGCGTTGCCATTGCATGGTGGCACTGACCAGGAAGGACTGGACGACGGTCTCCTTCAGCGTGGGATCGAAGCTGACTCGGATGAGCTGGCCTTCGGTGCTGGTGATGGCGCTGCCATCATCAGGATTGTGGACGATGTCCACACGGCCGAGTTCGACCATCTGGTGAATTTTGCGTTTGTCGAAATCAAAGCTGTTGTCGCGGATGTCGAGGCGGGCCTGATCCAGCCCGTTGCCGATGAAAAGTTGTTCGAGACGGTCCTTGTTCACGGGGCCCTGGGGGCCGCGGTTGAGCAAGGTTTCCATGAGCAGTCGAGTATGGAAGTCTGCGGCTTCGTTGAGGTCCTGAGGCTTCATGTCCCGGGCCATGAAAACATCGTACTGTTCGATGGGGACAAAGAGCATGCGCCCACGGCCAAGGAGGGCCTGCCCGTGGAGGTACCAGCCCGTGCCGATGATGCAGCCGCAGGAAACAAGGAACCAAAAAATGGCCAGCTTGTCCTTGGCTATGAACATGTCAGTGACGCCTTTCATGAAAATCGAAGTCTGTTCTTAACTGCCTGCTTTTGATGCGGTGGAGGCTGCCCCGCCCATGGCACCTGCCCCCCCGGCCATCATGCCTACGCCCACAGCAGCCCCGGCTCCGGTCGCGGTGAGGGCGGCCCCACCGGCGGCCATCGCGGCACCGGAGGCTGCCTGTACC
>DMMK01000542.1 GCA_003453085.1 Verrucomicrobiales bacterium | reverse complement strand
CGACAGGAATCGAACCTGTATTTAGAGTTTAGGAAACCCTCGTTCTATCCATTGAACTACGGAGACGTCTGATTTTCAATGCATTGCCAAGGCAGACGGATTGAAATGGACTCAGGTAAGAATAAAAATAAGAAGAAATTCCTGCCTATTCCATCCATATCCGGCGAAGCAGGGTTGTCCAACAAAACGCAGCGGGCCTGCCTCTCTGACCGAAACAAAAAACGGGAGCCCAGGTTTCCCTGGAACTCCCGTGGAAAAATGGATGGGTTAAGCGGCCTTCCGGCTGTCACGCAGATTCCGGATGTTATCGTGGGCGCTCTTGATGTCCATGAACTGGATCTGCAGGATGGACAGGATGTTGGCAGGCAGGTCATCTTCTTCGATGGCCTTGCGATATGCGGCGACGGCGGCGTCCTCGCCACGTTCGCACTCCGCCAGCACGGCGTGTTCATCCCGGCTCATCAGCGCGGCTTTGAGGTCGATCCAGCCACGGTGAAGAGCTCCTGCGACGGAGCCGGAGGATGGGGGGTCTTGTTCGCCCAGTTCGTGGGCGAGGGCTTGCAGTTCACCGGAAAACTTGCTGCGTTGCAGTGAGTAGCTGCTGAAGAGCGTTTTCAGTTCGGAATTGCTGATGTCCTCGGAGGCGGTGCGAAAGCCTTCCTGGCCGTCTTTGAGGATATGAATGAGATTGTGGAGGGTAGAGAGTGTGCTCATGGCTAAACAAAGATCGAATCCAAAAAGGGAAATGCGTGTATGCGGGACGGTTGTCTCCTGGAATAACAAAAAGTATCGAATGTGAAATTGACTGTTTGAACGGGTGCTGAAATCCATATCCACAGGCACACGGAGAAGTGGCACCAGCCTTTTGAGAGCATTTCATCTCCTGCCTCTTCTTTTCCTCTAGTGGCTTGGCCACTTGCTTGGAGCACGGACTGCGCTTTGCTAGTCTTGCTGGCGCATCGCTCCAAACTGCGTCGGTGCTCTCACCATGTCTCGGACTCCTCGCACGGATGCTACCTCCACGCCCCTTTATCAGGAGGTGGCGGAGAAGATCGCACGTCTGATTGAGGAAGGCGTCCTCAGGCCGGGGGAACGAGTGTCCTCCCTCCGGCGTGTGAGCGAGCAGCATGGGGTGAGCCTTACCACCGCCATCCAGGCCTTCATCTGGCTAGAGGATCGCGGCCTCGTGGAGGCCCGGCCCAAGTCCGGCTTTTTTGTGCGGGTGCCCAGACCGGTGCTCAAGGAACCGATGATGGCGCGCACGCCTCGTGCGGTCAGCGAGGTCACCGTCGGTGCCCTGCAATCACGCCTATTTGAGGCCGCTATGCTGCCGCACGTCCTGGCTTTGGGTGGTGCAGTGCCCAGCCCCGAACTGCTGCCCATGGTGAAGCTGAACCGCATCCTCGCCGGGGTCGCGCGGCGGGCGGGCAAGAGCGGAGTTTCCTATGACATGCCGCCCGGTACGGAGGTGCTGCGTCGGGAGGTGGCCAAGAGGGTCATGAATGCCGGTGCGATGCTCCTGCCGCAGGAGGTCATTACGACCTGCGGCGCGACGGAGGCTCTCATGCTCTGCCTACGTGCGGTCACCGTGCCGGGCAGCGTGGTGGCGGTGGAGTCTCCCACGTATTTCGGGGTGTTGCATGCTCTTGAATCACTCAAGCTCAGGGCCATCGAGATCCCCACCCATCCTCGCGATGGCATGGATCTCGATGCGCTTGCCCGGGTGCTGAAGACCCGACAGGTCGCCGCCTGCCTCGCCGTGCCCAACTTCAGCAATCCCCTCGGTGCCCTGATGCCGGATGCCAACAAAGAGCGTCTGGTGCAGATGCTGGCCGAGCGCGACATCCCCCTGATCGAAGATGATGTCTTTGGCGAGCTGCATCACGGCCCTCATCGGCCACGTCTGGCCAAGGGCTACGATGAAAAAGGACTGGTGATGCTCTGTAGTTCCTTTTCCAAATCCCTGGCTCCGGGCTACCGTGTTGGCTGGGTGGCCCCAGGCCGCTACTATGAGCAGGTGAAGACCCTGAAGCTGACGAGCACCCTCGCCACCGCCACCCTGCCGGAGCTCGCGATTGCGGAGTTCTTGGCCACGGGGGGGTACGATCACTACCTGCGCGGTGCACGGGCCTTTTATGCAGGCAATGTGCAGCGTGTGGCCCAGGCGGTGGCCGCCGCCTTTCCAGAGGGCACGCGGGTCACCCAGCCTCAGGGCGGCTTTGTACTGTGGGTGGAGATGCCCTCGGGAGTGGATGCCCTGCGTCTGCAGGATGAGGCCCTGGCCCGCGAGATCAACATCGCTCCGGGTCCGATGTTTTCGCCTAACCAAGGATACCGAAACTGCATCCGCCTCTCCTGCGGCGTCCCATGGTCTCCACGCTTGCAGGAGGCCCTTCAGATTCTGGGCAGTCTGGCCAAAAGGCACTTAGCATGATGGACCGCTTGTTTCTGGCCTGCTGTACCATCTGTGCATGATGAGATAGCGGCCATCTGTATCTGGTCAGATAGGGCAGGGAGCCTATCTTGGGCCATGAATCTGGAACCCCTGCTGGCAGCCCTCAGTCGCGAAGACCTTTACCCCTTCAAAATTCTTGCCTGGATAGGCATCGCCTGCACGCTTGCCCTGGGCGTGTATTTTTTCAAACATCAGACCCGTCTTTTTGGTTTTGACGACGAAATTCCAAGCGATACCAGCGGCGGCCGTGACTATGGCCGCATGCAGACTTGGGTGCTCTGGTGGGGCATGCTGATTGTGTTTGCCTTCTTTGCACTGGCAATCTGACGCTGGCTGCGGACGGCAGTTGACAGTGCCTAGGCGGCCCTCTAGCCTCGCGCGCTGATGTCCACCCCTGCTGCCCTCTCCCTGCTCCCGCGCCTCGCGCGCTGGATGGTGGTGGTCGTGTTATGCTGTTCGTTAGGTCTCCAGTGGGCCGTGTTGCAGGGCATTGCCTGGACAGGCATGCTCATCAGTTTTTCGCGTGACGGATCACTGGTGGAGGCCGTGGCCAAGACCTTCGATGGCGAGCATCCCTGTCCGCTTTGCAAAGCGGTGGACAAAGGTCAAAAGCAGGATCAGGAAAAATCGGTCCAGGTGCCGATGAAGAAGCTGGATGCGGTCCTGGTGCAAGACTTGCAGGTTATCGCGCCTGCTCCAGTGCGGATAACTTATGCCCCACTGACACAGCAGGGGGAACGGCGGGTGATACCCCCGCTTTGGACACCGCCGCGACAGAGTTCGGTTTGAGATGATGGCCGCTGAATCGCAGCGGTCCTACGGTTTCTACTCTCATCCCGGTGTCGTGATTCACGTCTGCCTTGCGCGGCGTGTTCTCGCCCATGTCCTGTCATCATTCTTTGTGAAATTATACCTGTCTTTGTTCGTCCTGGGCACGCAGCTGTGCCCGTCCCTTTTAGCTCAAACCACGGCCTGTGGGGCCAGTCTTCCAGAGGTGGTCGTCACGGCCTCTTCCCAGCCCGAATCTCTCACCGTGCCTAGTGTGGCAACGGTGAAAAAGGAACTCTCCATCATCCCCGGCGGTGTCGGCGTAGTGGATGCTGAGGAATACAAACGTGGTCGTGCCACCACGCTGAAGGATGCCCTGGATTACTCTCCAGGCGTTTTCGTCCAGCCCCGTTTCGGGGCGGAAGAGTCGCGCATTTCCATCCGTGGCTCCGGTATCCAGCGCACCTTTCATGGTCGCGGCATCAAGCTCATGCAGGACGGTGCTCCGCTGAACCTTGCCGATGGAGGTTTTGACATGCAGGCCATTGAGCCTCTGTCTGCCCGCTACATCGAGGTTTTCCGGGGGGCTAATGCCTTGCAATATGGCTCCACCACCCTCGGCGGCGCGATCAACTTTGTCTCCATGACAGGGCATGAGGCCTCGCCTTTGCAGATGCGCTTTGAGGCGGGGAGTTTTGATTCCTTTCGCGCTCAGGTGAGCTCGGGCGGCGTCTTCGGCGCGGCAGATTATTATGTGAGTGTCTCGCACTCCTCCTCAGATGGATTCCGTGACTGGAGCCGACAGAGCAACCAGCGTTTCTTCGCAAATGTCGGCTACAAGATCAGCGACGATATCGAGACACGCTTCTACCTGACGTATGTGCAGACAGATTCGCAATTGCCCGGCAACCTGACAAAGGCTCAACTGGAAAGCCGCCCGGATCAGGCGAATGCAGGCAGTGTGGCACTGAAGCAGAAGCGTGACTTTGAACTGCTGCGGGTGGCGAACAAGACGACCTTCCGCGATGGCGATGAAACGCTGACGGTGAGCAGCTTTTGGTCTTGGAAAGATCTGGATCATCCGATCTTCCAGGTCATTGATCAGGTCTCCAACGACTTTGGCGTGGACGTGCGGTATGATTCGCTGGCGGATCTGGCTGGGCATCGCAACCGCTTCACGCTGGGCATGGGGGCCATGTATGGCATCACCCAGGATAATCGGTTCCAAAACTTGTTAGGCGAGCGCGGTCTCCGCACGGCTGAGAACCAGCTTCAGTCCACGAACGTGGATTTGTACATTCAGGACACGTTTTACATGACGGACTCTGTCGCCCTCATCCTGGGCGCACAGGGCAGCTATGCGAACCGCGACTTTGACGAGCAGCGTGTCTTTGGTGTAAACAACACAGACCGTCAGGACTACTGGGGCTTCAGCCCCAAATTGGGGGTGCTCTGGGAGGTCAATCCAGAGACGCAGGTGTTCTTCAATGTCAGCCGCAGTTTCGAGCCGCCTTCCTTTGGGGAGCTGACGGCAGCAGGCGCAGCCCCGGGCCTGGTGGAGTTGGATGCTCAGCGTGGCACCACGGTTGAAATCGGTACACGTGGCCGTGCAGGTCGTGCGGCGTGGGATGTGGCCTGGTATTATGCCTGGCTGGACAATGAACTGCTGTCTCTGGGCATCCCTGGTGTGAGCGCCACGCAGACGGTGAATGCGGGCCGCACGATCCACCACGGTGTGGAGGCGCAGGTGGACTATGACCTGCTGCGCGGGCTGTTCACGCCCTGGCAGGAGGCGACGCTGGGCAGCGGCAAGCAAGCTGCCACGGAAGCCGTGAAGGGAGACCGGCTCTTCTTGCGCCAGGTGTATCTCTTCAGCGATTTCCACTTTGACGGCGACGGCGAATTTGGGAACAACGAGCTGCCGGGCATGCCCCGCCACTACTACCGTGCCGAGCTGCTGTATGAGCATCCCTGTGGCTTTTATGCTGGGCCGAATGTGGAGTGGGTTCCGCAGAGCTACTTTGTGGATCTGGCCAATTCGCAGAAGGCGGATGGCTACGCTCTGCTCGGGTTCAAACTGGGCTATCGCACCCCCAAAGGCTTCTCGTTTTTCATCGAAGGCAAAAACCTCACCGATGAGACCTACGCGGCCACCACCGGTGTGCTGAAAACCGCCAATGCCGGCAGCGCCGTCTATTTCCCTGGAGATGGGCGGGCTGTGTATGCAGGTGTGGAGTGGAAGTGGTAAGGTGATTTTAGGCGGGCGGGGGAGTGTTCTCCCGCCCGCCTTCATTCGGTGGACATTATTAAATCATGAACAAAAATCTCATTCGCAAGGCGCATCGTTGGTTAGGTCTGATTTTCAGCGTCACCATCCTCATGTCCGCAGGCAGTGGCGTCATTCATAACGTGATGACCCGCACACAGGCACCACCTCCGTCCGCCCGTCCTAGCGGGGAAGGTCTGGATGTCACACAGATCCGGATGGCCGTGGGTGAGGCCGTGGCCCGGCTGCCCGAAGCCGCCCAGGGCATCAGTGCCGTGAACGTGCGCAGCATCGGCGGCCAGCCCTGGTATCAGGTCTATGTGAAAGGCGGGCATGCCGCCCAGTATGTGAGCGCCGTGGATGGCCGTGTGGATCCCTCCCAGGATGAGGCCTACGCCAGCGAGATCGCCAGTGCCTTCCTTGGCGGTAAAAAGGAGCGGAAGACAGATTTTCTCACCGTCTTCAATACGGAGTACATCAATATTTTCCGAATCCTCCCGGTCTATCGGTTTGATCTTGATGATGAGCTAAACACCCGTGTTTACGTGTCCACGACTACAGGCAGTGTCACGCGTCACACCGATGACAGCCGCCAGTTTGAAGCGCGTATTTTCACCAACTTTCACAAGCTGGGATTCATCCCCAACAAGGATGTCCGGGACCTGGTCCTCACCACGCTCACCTTTGCCACTTGTGTCGTGTCCTTGTTGGGCATCGCGTTGTTCTTCATCACCCGGCCAAAGCGCTCATCAGCAGCCAAGTAAGCGACCAAGGCCCAGAAGTGAGATCAATGTTTTACCACGGGAAACTCGGCTCGCAGTAGTTTCGCCGCCTGGTTTTGTGCTTCAGCCAGCCCGCTGTCATCGGCACGGTTCTTCAGTTCTGAAGGATCGTTTCGGTGATCGTAGAGCTCCTTGGCCACCACGTCCCCCGTCAGCCAGTCCCGCCACTCGGTGTAGCGAACATCCTCCGTGCGCACGCTGTAACCCATGGCCTTGGGACGTTTGTCTGGTTCGCGATCAAAGTAGGCTGGGCGTGGAAGCTGGGTGAAGGCAGCGGCTTTGATGGCCTGGGCTGGATCGGCCACCACGGCAGCCAGACTGTCTCCATCCAGCCCTTTCGGCATGGGCAGCCCGCACATCTCTACCAAGGTGGGAAAGAGATCCACCAGCTCTGCTAGGGATTCGGTTTTTGTGCCCGCGTTTTTTCCGTCTGCGCTTGCGATCATGAAGGGGACACGTGCGTCATACTCAAAGTTAGACGTTTTTCCCCACAGGCTGTGTTCCCCCAGGTGATAGCCGTGATCTCCCACGAAGGTGATGATTGTCTGGTCCGCCTTGCCGCTCTTTTCCAGGGCATCCAGTACCTTGCCCAGTTGGGCATCCAGGTAGCTGATGTTGGCAAAGTAGCCATGCCTCATTTCGGCGATCTGCTC
>DMMK01000475.1 GCA_003453085.1 Verrucomicrobiales bacterium | reverse complement strand
CTGCCCGGGCGTCCCTGGACCACCGCCCGCGGCGTGCGATCGGGCCCCACGGGAGTACCTGCCCCCAGTTCACGAGCCGCCACCCGCGCCATGCCGCTCTCAGCAATCGGGCTGATCGGGTTAGGAACCGGCGGCACCTGATACGGGTCCGCACCCGCTATCGGTTTTAACTGACCCGGCCTCGTTCCGTTGATGCCCACCAGGTTTTCCGCCATCGTGTACCAGGGTTCCAACGTCGCATAACTGTAGGGCCAGTCCCGTACATCCTTCAGCGCATCATTCGCCGGATCCCCGGCCAGCGCATGGCCGCCATTGAAGGACTGCAATGCAAAATCCTGCGGCGCGAAACGCAAGGAAACCGCCCCATAGAGCTGTGTCCCTCCCCCCACCACCTGGGCCGTGTAACCTTCCACCGTCACCACCGGCACCTCCTCCGCAGTCTGCCCGTGCAAATGCGGTTCATCATTCAGGTCCGGCTCCACCAAGCTTGGATAAAAGGAGGCCCCCGTATTCGCCATGCCTGGAACCGTGATGATCCGCTCCGGACCGAACCCATACAGCTCATCCCTCTTAAAATCGCTGAGAGGATTGCCGTGCAGATCGTCCTGGGTCCGCATGCGCGGCCCTTTTTCCAGCATCAACACACGCTTGCCAGCACGCACCAGCGTGTGCGCGACAGGTGCGCCTCCCGCACCGCTTCCAATGATGATGACATCAAATTCTTCCATGATTGCGAAAGGAGTGAAGGGTTCCGTTTAGCCCCGGTACTGGGTATTGTAGCCATAGGGCGGTTCCAGCGCCGCCCCGTAGTCAAATTTGCCGCCTAACAAATTATCCAACCAATCCCAGGCCCTCCCTGCGGCATTCCCGCCGTATTTCGGGTGGGAGAAAGCCCCCGTCCATACATGACGGCGCAGCAGAAAAAGAAAAAACGTCGGATTGCTGTACTTCGTGTAATCCCAGCCCGGCACATTGCCGTCGGCCATCTCATTGTACAGCCGCTTGAACTCCTCCTTGTCCATGTTTCGCGGTTCAAGGTATGGGTTTCTTCCGCGCAGAATGCGATTGATCTCCGCCAAACAGGTCTTGTAAGCGGGCAAATGATGCCGCTCTTCCCGCGCCAGCATCTTGTCTATGTAGTTCACCACCCCGATCGAGTGATCCAGGTGATGCAGTTGCGGGGCTAGGCTGCTCATCGGCCCCCCTCCGGGATTGCTGAGAAACAGCTCCCCCTCACGCGACTGAAACGGTAGGATGTGATTGGTGAGCCGTTTCAGCAACGTCATCTCCCACCGCTCCAGCACCACCGGCTCAAAGCAGCGCTGGGTAAAAAAAACCGATACCTCTTCACCGTTGATCAGTTTCTCCCGCTGGGGGTTCAGAGGATCGGGCTGCACCACGCCATCCACCACCAGGCTGTAGCGATAAGCCCGCGCAGCTCGCAGTCTCACCGTTGCCGCCAGATAAAGTGAGTCGCCGACCTGTGTCAGCGGCAGCATCCTCAGCCCAGGCTCCGGCAACCCCGCGACAAAGACCTCAGGCACGGTTTCCGAAGGCATCTGGTAGATGAAGGTCACCTCGTTCCACTCCATATTTTCCAAAGCCGTCAGCTCCGGCTGCCATTGCGCCTCCACCGCCGGAAACCGCCAATTCTCACAGTTGCCGCCCGTCTCACCTGGAAGCGGCAAACCAAAATATTCATGGCGCTTTCCCCCGCTCCCTGCCCCTCCCCAGTCCACCACATCACGAGCAAGACTCTTCCCCACCAAATCATAGACATGATCTTCAAAACCTGCTCCACGCGCCATGACTTGAGCACTCATGAATGACATTATGTTTAGGTTTACGAAACAACCGACGACACAAAAGCGATGAGAGCATTATATGTGCCAAAACCTAAACACCACCCCAGAAATGTGCATAGATCGTCACATTGCAATACGCACAAAAATTTAGATAGTTATCCTAACAACTCACTGGCCCACGCATTCACTTATCTTCGACCCACTCACTCATCTCATAGAGCTTCGGATTGCGAATGGGCGGGCGGTTGCCGTGTACCATCTTCTTGACCGTCGCAAAGAGGTCGCCATCTCCCCCTTCATCCAGCCCGCCAAACTCAGCCTCCAGTTTTTCAGGATCCTCTCCTGCTTCCAGCCGTTTCACCATCTCTCTCAGCTCCGGCGGCGTCTTGTCGCCCATCAGATCCGTCATCTTCCGCATCAGATGGCCCAGTTGCTTAGGATCTGGGTTATCCTCGCTCATCGCCCCCATCTCCCCTTCCACATCCGCCATCAGCGCCTCCATCTTAGCCTCATCCAGACCGGCAAAGGGGTCACCCTCCAGATCTTCCTTGGCCTTGCCCAGAATGGCAAAACGCGAAATCTGCTTTTGCAGGTGATACGCCGGATTGTCCGGGCAGCTCGGTACCTTGTCCCGATAAGCCAGGCTACGGGCCAGGAATTGATACACCGTGTTGTTTTCCGGACAGTAAAACTCGTAAATGGGCATGGCGGCGACAGGTTGAAAGGAAGCCAGGAATCCAGTGCCCGGAAAAGCCGCTCCGTGCAACGCCTGGGATAAGTATTCGGATGCCAAAGGCCTTCGCTTGTGAAATTTTTCACAAATTAGGGTTGCCCCTCTCCCGGCGGCTCCGATAATCCCCAAACTCCGTCTTTCTGCCCATGTCTGCTCCCGCCGCCGCCGCTACCCCCACCGCACCGCCACCCGTTGATCTGGTGAATGTGCAAATCGACGGCGTCTGGCACAAGTTCCCCAAGGGCACCCGCATGATCGAAGCCTGCAAGCAGGTGAAGAAAGAAGTGCCGCATTATTGCTATCACCCCAAGCTTTCCAGCCCCGGCAATTGCCGCATGTGCTTGGTCGAAATGGGTATGCCGCCGCGTCCCGCACCTG
>DMMK01000191.1 GCA_003453085.1 Verrucomicrobiales bacterium | reverse complement strand
TGGCCAGCAGATGGCCGGAAGTCACATGCAGGCGGGTGGGCCTGGCAAGGGTGTTCCAGGACGATACTTGCCCCAACCTGCCGGTGATCGAATCGTAACCGACAGCAACAACACCAGCCCGGCCCATTTCCCGGGTCAGATACATCTGCACGCCATCTACCGCCACGGCGGACTGGAACGACGTGGCCGTGACATAGTCATCCAGCAGGTAGGCATTCACCCCATCATAGGCACAGGCCTGCACCACACGGGTAGGGGGCAGATCACTGCGCAAAGACATGTCGCTGTGAGTCAGTAGCAGCGCGCCCTGGCTGTCGGTTTGAGCGACCGTGAGCAGAGGTCCTGGAATGGAAACTGCATCCCGTGGCAGAGGGGCCACACCACGAAAGTCCATCACCTGCATCCAGGTGTGAATTTGATCTGGCATGGGCCGCAGCGGCACCCGGGCGGTGCCCCTTTCGTTCGCCGAAGGCATGTCGGCGTCATCGGAGATATCGTAGCTAAAAAAAAGAAAACCCGAAGCGACGGTTGCTACTGAAGTGGCCAGCACCCTGCCCCTCACGCGCAACACTTGTGGTTCGGCGGCATCCATGATGCCATCCCTCCAATGCACCCGGCAAAGCACCATGACAGGCGATGTGGCCGGGACAAGGCTGCCAGCTTTGCGCTCGGGAGGCTGGACGGACATGGGACTGCTCCACCACAGGCGCGGATGATGGTCGGCAGGAATGTACCAGACCAGTGTTTCATCATTGACCCAGAGCGCCTGCACAGCCCCCAAATTGAGGTCCCAGGCATCCAAGCCTTGCAGTTCCTGATCCACCACCCCCAGCCTCGAAACCGAGGCCGGATCACCAAGATCCAGCGCCCAGGTGCGAAGCAGCGGCTGTTGACTGTGGGCAGCCGGCACCCACTGGGCAATGAGCAGATGCTCCCCACGCAAGGTCAGACCTGCCACTTTGCCTGGCCCCAACTGCCACTCCCCTACCAGCAAATCAGGATCGTTGGTGGTGGTGATGCGCACACGCGCCTGGCCTGCGGCATCCTGGGCACCTGCCATCTCGGCCGAATGGACATCTCCATCCTCCACCTGGATCAGAAAGTCTCCCAGCGGCAGCACCCGATCGGCACGCCAGGCCAGTGACATTTCAAACACCGCTTTGCCTGCTTCCCCCAACTTATGCACGCGCAGTTTGCGGTCCGAGATGCTGACTTCATGACCGTTGATTTTGCTGGTGCCTGCCTGAGCCGCCCGGGCTTCCAACTGTTCCGCCCCGCCTTCCACCGCCACCTCGTGAAGCCGGTTCTGCCCAGCTTCACGAACCTGCACCATCAGCTTTCCTGCCTGGGAACGAAAAGCTGGATGAGTTCCTGAAAAATTCAGCCGTTGCACCACCTTCACCGCCTGCAAATCATCCATATTCAAACGGATCATCTGCGTCCTGGTGCCCAGCTTTGCATCCTTGACTGTGCCCAGCAGGCATAGCTGCTTGCCCGTCCACAGGCCATCCGTCAACTTCCCTTCCAAGGGCAGTTCACTCACAAGTACCGGCTCCCCAGACTCCACGCGCAGCAGGAACAGGGAAACACCGCCGCTACGATTCCGGCCATTGGACCGCCCCAGCAAGGCCAGTCGTGTTCCGGCGGCATCCAGCACAAACAAGCGCACCCCTGCCGCCGGCAGTCGCAGGACACCTGTGCGCAGCGGGCTGGCCGGATTCGCAAGATCCATCACCTGCAGCCCCCGATACTGGTTGTAAACGAACAATTGGTTATCCACCACCTGCCAAAGGTCCGGCTCGCGCCCTTTAACGACCGACGCAAGTTCTGGAACAGGAGCAGTTCTCAATCGGTCCAATCCCACAGCCCCATTGACGGCACTCGCTGTATCAGGCCGAGAAAACACCCGGTTACCATGCACAAACCGAGAGGGAAACTTAGCAGCGCGGTAGCCCAGCACCCGCACATCGGTCTCCTGCACTCCGCTAGGCAGGGTGAAAGTGATGTTGCGCATCTGCTCCCGGCTCAGGGTCCGCGGATACTGCACGGCCAGTGGTTTCCAGCCATTGGCCGTTCGCCGCTCCAGCACCACCTGCTGATAGCTGAGAGCCAACGGGACAGACAGAGTGCCCTCAGACGCGAGAGTCCTCAAGACCGTTGGCGCGGCAGGCGGTGACGCGGCATGGGACATCCGCACGAATGAAATCGTGAGCCAAACGGCAAAGAAAGCAAGGTGACGGGGGTTCACACAGGTTGTTGAACCTGGGTAATACAAAAAGGCCGCCGGATTGGCAAGATTCTTCGGCGTGGAGTGCCACCCCAGGGCAAAATCCCGTCGCGCCTATCCAGAAAAGGAGGCTGATACACGGACTGTCTCACCCTCACTTCTGCTTGCCTTTGCCCTTCCCTTTGCCTTTCGCCTGAGGTTGGGGCTGTAGATGAACCGTCTTTTTCGCCAGGGCGGCAAAAGCATCCGTCTGCTTTTGCCACACGGTTTCCAGTTCCTTCACCTTTTCCGGCATTTGACCTGCGAGGTTATGCGCCTCCGCACGGTCTGTCTTCAGGTCGTAGAGCTCCCACGCATCGCCTTTCGCGGCCACCAGCTTCCAGTCCCCCACCCGCACGGCGCGGTTGCCTTCATGCAGCCACCAGAGGGATTCACGGGCAATCGTCGCATCCTTAGCAAAGGAAGGAACCAGGCTCTTTCCGGGTGCTTCAGGGATGGCTTCCCCTTGCCAGGCTTTTGGTTTTTCCACCCCGGTGATTTCTAGGATGGTCGGCACGATGTCCACCACGTGGGCCGGGGTCGTGCGCAATTCACCACGCGCCGGGATGCCTTGGGGCCAATGCGCGATCAAAGGGGTGCTGATGCCGCCTTCATGCACCCAGGTCTTGTGGCGGCGAAAGGGGGTGTTGCAGGCACTGGAAAAGCCAGGCCCCAGGCAGAGGTAAGTGGCCGCACTTCCGGGCTCGGCCTTGGGATCATGCCCGCCATTGCGCACCATAATCTCCGCGCTGGCCCCATTGTCTGAGGCAAAGAAAATGATGGTGTTTTCATACTCCCCCATGTCTTTAAGCTGCTGGAGAATGCGGCCGATCTCACGGTCCATGCGGTCCACCATGGCGGCATGGATGGCCATCTTCGTGGCCTGAAAACGGCGCTGCTCATCCGTCAGGGAATCCCAGGGCAGCGGGCGGTTGACCTCGCCTGAACCAAGTGTTTTAAACGCATCGGGAAAATCATACGGTGGCCCGACGTCTTTTTCCAAAGCCGACAACTCCGTGTTCACGATGCCCAGGGCCTTTTGCTTCTGGTAACGCGCCTCCCGCATGGCTTCCCAGCCTTTCAGATACCTGTCCCGATAAATCGCGATGTCCTCAGGCAGCGCATGCAAAGGGAAGTGCGGGGCGATGAAGGGGATGTAGTGGAAGAAAGGTTTGTCCGCATGTTTGGAGGCGTGCTCCTTCAGGCAACTGATGGCATGATCCGCCGTAGCCACGGTGGCGTAGTAGCCCTTTTCATCCGCTGGCACGGAGACAGGCTGGTCATCAATCGCATTGCCCGCCGAGCTGAAAAAGTTGCCCTGGTTTTTCATGTCCAGGGAACGGTCAAAGCCAGCCTCAAGGACGGGCCCGTCAATGTGCCATTTGCCGCTGTGGTAGCTGCGATAGCCCGCTGGCTTCAGGAAGTCTGGCAGCAGCCGGGCCCAGCCAGGCCGCACCCCGCGCCCACCACCACCCAGCCCTGGCAGCTCATCCCGATGAATCTGCTGCGCATAATAACCGCTCATCAGCGCCCCACGGGTGGGCCAGCAGCGGGCGGTGTTGTAAAACTGGGTGAACTGTAGGCC
>DMMK01000189.1 GCA_003453085.1 Verrucomicrobiales bacterium | reverse complement strand
GTACCCGAGAAAGAGACCAAGGACAAAAAAGCCGCTTCCGCCAGCTCGCGCGACCCGTTTGTGGCCCAAATCCTGAGCGGACGCCCCCTGGTCTCGCTCGTCATGCAGGAAGTGGCTGTAGAGGCCGAGCCTGAGGCCCCAGCCGCTGAGAAAAAGCGCCTTTTCGGGTTGTTCGGCAAAAAGAAGCCCAAGGATGATCCCGCCGAGCCTGAGGCCCCCAAAAAGCCGGAAGAGCAGCCCAAAGAGGCTCCGAAGGAATCGAAAAAACCGAAGGAAACCCCTCCTCCGGCGGTCAATCCGCCCCAGGATGAACCGGTGAAAAAAGCAACCGAGGAGGCACCGCCTGCGGAAGCCCCCATGCCTGAGGCTGCCCCGGAAACACCCAAGGCCAAGCGCCCGCCCGTGCGTCTGCGGCTGTTTGGTTCCGACAAAAAAGAGGAGAAGGCTCCGGAAACAGAGCCTGAAACCCCGGCAGACATGCCTGCCGAGACCCCTCCTCCTGCGGAAGCCAAGCCAGAGCCTAAACCCGCCGTGGCAGCGCGGCCCAAAGCGGCTCCTGCCCCCAAACCGCAGGCCTCCAAAAACGAAACCGCCATCGCTGCTTCCATCCCGATTGAGGACTACGCCGCCATTTTGAAGCGCAAAGACTTCTCCAAGATCATGGAGCGCAACGTCAATGCCCTGGGCGTTTTGCAAAACCGCTCCGCCATCCTTTTCCGCCCCATTGTGAGCGATTACATGGCCGCCCTGGAGGACATCCATGAAGGCAAGACCAAGGGCATGGATGCCCGCCTGCGGTCTCTCCGCGCCCGGACCCAGGAGGCCTTGGAGAAGACCGATGCCGTGCGTGACCTACTGGATCTCCACGAGGCCAATGGTGCGCCTGCCATGTCTGGAGTGTTCACGGATTATTTGAAGCTGCCCGAGACCATTCAGAATGAACTGCCTCAGCGAACCGACCCGATTTCCAAATATCTGGACGCCCTGGACAAGGAGTTTACCAAGGACTGACGCCCGCGAAGGGCCGCTTCGTTAGCCGTTTCCAAGCTCCCAGTGGGCGGGGAAACGAGTGTTCGGAAAAATCTCGCGGGCTTCAGCCAGCATCTCCAGCCACTCCTCTCGACCATAACGGTCAGAAAGGTGGAAGAGCACCAGTTCATCCACCTGCGCCCGTTGGGCCAGGGTGGCAGAGAGCACGGTGGTCATGTGAAAGTTTTTCTTCGCCAGGTCGAGGTCGGAATGGCGGTACTGCCCTTCGCAGACGATCACCCGGCAGCCCTGCAAGGCTGGGATCAGGCGTTCCATCGCGGCCTCGTCCAGAAGGAAATCTGTGAGGTAGGCGATGGTGTCCCCAGGTGTTTCGACGATCAGCTTTTTCCGAAGGTCCTCCAGTGAATGCATGCTGCCTTCGATCATCACTGTGGTCGCGCTTCCGGACGCTTCCTTCAGGGTTTTCATCCAGGAGCCCGGTCGCAGGCCTAAAGCCGCGAGGCGTGTGAGGTCCACATTCCGCCGGGGCTTCTCCCGGATGATGTAGGCCAGGGTCGGTGTGCGATGCTCCATTGTCACGGCTTCCACCGTCACACCTGTCCCTTCCCAGATCACTCGCTGGCGTAGCCGGGGTGCATCCTCATGGCGGGTGGCAAAGGCTTCAGGCAGCTCAAAACGGGCGCTTTGGATCTCTTCGGGGTGGATCTCGCAGACCCGCCAGCTTCCTGTCATCTCCTCCTGCAGGTTCCATAGAAACCCCTGAAATCGATGCTGCAGAATGCGTGCGGTATCTGGTGGTCCCCACAGCTGGTTAGGCTTGGAGGTCCGGTTGAAAGTGGCCCTGAAGAAGGAATCAAAGCCCGCAATGTGATCCATGTGCAGGTGCGAAAAGAAGACCTGATCCAAGGAGAGGATCTCCCCAAACGACAGTGAGGACAGGCAGCCTTCACCACAGTCAAACAGCAGCCTTTCCACCGACTGGCCACTGTCCACTTGCACGAACATCGCATTGTCTCCGCCGGCGGTTCCCAGAACCTGAAAGGTGATGCTCATCCTGGATTTTAGAGGCTTCGGAAGAATCCGCATCGAAAAGTCAGGATCCAAAGTGTCATAAGTGCTGCCCAAAGTGCCAAGTGACAAGCCAACTGTGCCAAATATGGCACTTTTGAGTGACTCAGAAGAACCTGTTGGTTTCTGGCGAATCGTTTTAATCCGTTCATTATCAACAGGTTAATCTTTGGTGAATCGTCCTGGCACACTGCGTGCCATACAAGAAGCACCAAAACCAACGTCCAATTTCCCCAACCCAAACTATGAGCAAAATCCTCGGCATTGACCTCGGCACCACCAACTCCTGTATGGCCGTCCTCGACGGCGGCAAGGCCACGGTGCTCGAAAATTCTGAAGGCGCACGTACCACGCCTTCCGTCGTCGCTTTCACCAAGAGCGGCGAACGTGTCGTCGGTCAGGCTGCCAAGCGCCAGGCTGTGACGAACCCCCGCAACACCGTTTTCTCCGTGAAGCGCCTCATGGGCCGCAAGTTCGTTGAACTCACTGAGGCCGACAAGCGCATGCCTTACAAGATCGTGGCCGCCGCCAATGGCGATGCCCACGTGCAGGTAGAAGTCGGTGGCGAAACCAAAACCTACTCCCCCCAGGAAGTCAGCGCCATGATCCTGGCTAAGCTGAAGGCTGATGCCGAAGCCAAGCTGGGCGAAGCCATCACGGAAGCCGTGATCACCGTCCCTGCTTATTTCAACGACAGCCAGCGTAACGCCACCAAAGCCGCAGGCGAAATCGCCGGCCTGAACGTCCGCCGCATTATCAACGAGCCGACCGCTGCCGCTCTCGCTTACGGCCTGGACAGCAAGTCCGACGAAAAAGTCGCCGTGTATGACCTTGGCGGCGGTACTTTCGACATCTCCGTGCTGGAAATCGGCGACGGCGTCTTCGAAGTGCTGGCCACCGATGGCGACACCCACCTCGGTGGTGACGACTGGGACAACACCCTCATCACCTGGATCGTCAACGAATTCAACACCGCCAGCGGCATCGACCTCAGCGGCCAGCCTGACGCGCTTCAGCGCATCAAGGAAGAGGCTGAAAAGGCCAAGATCGCCCTCAGCTCCAGCCAGAGCTACGATCTGAACCTGCCCTTTATCACTGCCGACGCCACGGGGCCGAAGCACATCATGAAGACCCTCACCCGCGCCAAGATGGAGCAGCTCACGGACAGCCTGTTTGAGCGCACCATCAAGCCCGTGCGTGAATGCCTGGCCGCAGCCAAGCTGGACGCCAGCAAGATTGACGAACTCGTCCTCGTGGGCGGGATGACCCGCATGCCGAAGGTGGTGGAAACCGCCAAGAAACTGGCCGGCAAAGACCCTCACCAGGGCGTGAACCCGGACGAAGTGGTGGCCATCGGCGCTGCCATCCAGGGCGGCGTGCTCAAAGGCGACGTCAAGGACGTGCTCCTTCTGGACGTGACCCCGCTGACGCTCTCCATCGAGACCGCAGGCGGCGTGGCCACCCCGATGATCCCGCGTAACACGACCATCCCGAAAAAGCACAGCCAGGTGTTCTCCACCTACGCTGACAACCAGCCCGGTGTGGAAATCGTCATCCTTCAGGGTGAGCGCCCGATGTCCCGCGACAACAAGACGCTGGGCACCTTCAAGCTGGACGGCATCCCGCCGCTGCCCCGTGGCCAACCCCAGATCGAAGTGACCTTCGACATTGACGCCAACGGCATCCTTCACGTCTCCGCCAAGGAAAAGACCACTGGCAAGGAACAGCGCATCTCCATCCAGGGCAGCTCCGGCCTCAGCCAGGACGAGATCGAAAAAGCCAAACGCGATGCTGAAGAGCACGCCGAGGAAGATTTGAAGCGCAAGGAAGCCGTCGAAGTGAAGAACAAGGCGGAAGGCCTCACCTTCGAGATCGAGAAGACGCTGAAAGAATGGGAAGGCAAAGTCCCGGCCGAGCAGCTCACCCCGATCACCGACAAGGTGGCCGCGCTGAAGTCCGCTGTCGAAGCAGGTGACACCGACCAGATGAAAGCCCAGACCGAAGAACTGGAAAAACTCTTCGCTGCTGCCTACCAGGCCGCTGCCCAGGCTGGCGCCACCAGCCCTACCGGCGGTATGCCCGACATGGGCGGCATGGCCGGAGCCGCTGACGCAGGTGCTGCCGCCTCCGAACCTAAGTCCCAGGACAAAGGCAAGGTCGTGGACGCCGACTTCGAAGTCGTCGATAAGGACAAGTAATCCGCTTTCAAAAAAGCATGCGAAGCGTGATGAC
>DMMK01000340.1 GCA_003453085.1 Verrucomicrobiales bacterium | reverse complement strand
GAGCAGTGCCACCACCAGCACAATCTATTTGGCTCCGGTGAATGATGAGCCGACAGTGGCCGTGACGCTGAACGACACGAGCTGGACACCCACGGCCGCGATGTCTGTCGCACGCGTCAATCACACGGCGACACGTCTGGCCGATGGCCGGGTGCTCGTGGCAGGTGGGACAAATGGAGCTGCCCTAGCATCCGCGCAGATTTATGACCCGACCTTGGGCACTTGGAGTGCGACGGGCAGCATGCCTGACATTCGCCAAGTCCATGAAGCTGTCAGGCTTTTGGATGGTCGGGTGCTGGTTTCCGGGGGCTACGATTCCACGGGTGTTTCGCAGACCAGTGCGCTGTATAATCCGGCAACAGGAACTTGGACGACGGCGAACCTGAACACGCCGCGTGTGGATCACGTGATGACATTGCTGCCGAACGGCAAGGTTCTCATCGCGGGTGGGCGTAACTCCAGTGTGATGGTGACCCCTGCGGAGATCTATGATCCAGCCACCGGCCTGTGGACCACGACCGGTTCGCTCCTGAACGTGAGATGGGCACCGACTGCCACGCTGCTGCCAGATGGCCGTGTGCTCATTGTCGGCGGTGATCAGGGAGCCGCTAATGCCGCCACGGCATCGGCTGAAATTTACAATCCGGCCACGGGCACATGGACGGCAACTGGCTCTCTTTCTTCGGCTCGCTATACACATGCGGCGACGCTGCTGCCCAATGGCAAGGTGCTGGTGGCCGGCGGCTTCAGCGGCAGCGCGACGCTGGCGAGCGCGGAGCTTTATGATCCGGCCTTGGGGACATGGTCGCTGACGGGTGCGATGGCTGCGGGACGCGGTTATACGGAACTGACCCCTCTCGCTGACGGGCAGGTTCTGATCAGCGGTGGGAGGCTGCAGTTGCCGTCAACCTTCCTGTCTAGCGCCGAGATTTATAATCCGACCCTCGGAACATGGACGACCACGAGCAGCATGGGCACGGCAAGGCAGCTTCATACTTCCACGGCCTTGGCTGATGGCCGAGTGCTGGTGACGGGAGGCACAAATCCAACTGTACAGAGCAGTGCAGAAATTTTCGCGGGCAGGGTGAGTGGGGCGGAAGGGGCGACGATCACTCAGGCGGGGACGTTCTCCGACGTGGATGGCAATGCAACGGTGACGCTCACGGCCTCCACGGGGACGGTGACGCAAAACAATGCCGCAGGAACATGGAGCTGGTCTCCAGTGGTGGGCTTTGACGGGCCTTCGTCCACCACCGTGACCATCACGGCAACGGACTCGAGCAGCTCAGTGGTGAAGGCAGCCTTTACGTTTGCGCCGACGAACGCGGTTCCGACCGTGCAGATCAATCCTCCCGTCACTTTGGTCACGAATGTGGCGCTGAATTTCCAGTTTGTGGCCACGGATGCAGCCACAGCCGATTTGGCGGCGGGGTTTGCATGGTCCATCAATTTTGGCGACGGGTCGAGTGTGCAGAGCGTGCCAGCAGGAACGGCGACGCCTTTGACACGTTCCCACACCTACACTCAGTCGGGCACCTATGTGGTGACGGCGACAGCGACGGATAAAGACGGGGGAGTGAGTATCGCCGCGACAGCATCGGTGACCATATTGGGCTCTGAAATCGCCGTTTCAGGCAATGGGAATGTGATCGTGGATGGAGACAGCACACCTGCTCTGACGGATCACACCGACTTTGGTGGAATCCCAGTCAGCGGTGGAGTCACCACACGCACTTTCACCATCGCCAATACGGGAAATATTGCGCTGAATCTGACGGGCACGGCCCCCAATTACGTCACCATTTCAGGTTCGACAGATTTCATTGTGACGACGCAGCCGACCACGCCGATTGCTGCCACCAGTGGCAGCACGACGTTTGTGGTGACTTTCAATCCGAGCAGCGGCGGCATCAAGAACGCCATGATCAACATCGCCAACGATGATCTGGATGAAACGCCTTACAACTTTGCCATCACAGGTGAAGGGCAGATACCAGAGCCGATTCCTTCCGCCTTAGGAGATGTGGTCACTGCCGGGGATGCTCCTGGGGCTAATGGCACGACCAACATTGGTGAGTTCAGCGTGCTGCGCCGGGGTGGTTTCCTGGCGGAGAATGGGCACCTGGTTTTCCCTGGTTTCCTTCAGGTGGGCAGCGGCTCACCGGCGGTGACGGCAGCGAATGCCTCGGGCATTTGGAAGACCGCCTCTGGCAATCTTTTCCTGGTGGCCCGCACAGGGACGGTGGTTCCAGATCTGCCTGGCACCCAGTTTGCCACGGTGCCGGAAGTTCCCGGTCTGAGCGAAACGGGGGAAGTCACGATGCTATCTTCGCTTGTCATTGGCAGCGGTGTGACCACGGCCAACGACACAGGTGTGTGGAGCGAGATCGGCGGTGGCGGCCTGCGTCTCCTTCTGCGTGAGGGGGATGCTGTCCCCGGCATGCCGGGTGTCCTGATCGGCAGCTTTGCTTCCGGCATCTACGCCACGGCCAGCACCGGGGTGAATAGCGGCGATGCCATTGTTTCCGTCACCTTCAAAGGTGCCAGTACCAAGACCGCCGTCCTCCGCGCCCAGGTCAGCGGCGCGACCACCACCATCAGCGTGGTGGCACAGGAAAGTGTCGCCGCTCCCGGCACTGCCGCTGTGTACGCCAACGTGGCAGGCAGCTTCACGGATCCAGGCCGCATGGATGCCCAGGGCAACTTCATTTACTCCGCCCTCACCACCACCAGCAGCAGAGAGGGCATCTGGTACCAGCCTGCAGGCGGTGCCGTGTCGAAGGTCTTTTACGCTGGTGAAACGGCTCCTGGCACCGGTGGTGCGACCTTTGCCCGCCTCCAGCGTCCGGCGTCCGGCAACAACGGCGTCGTGGCCTTCCGTGCCACCCTGAACCGGGATGGGGACAATGCGGCCAACATGCGCAATGACGGCATCTGGCGCGGCACGGCTTCCAATCCAGCCAGCTTCACCTGCATTCTCCGCCGTGGTGATGGGGCCTCAGTCGTATCCAATCTGCCTGTCGGTAGCCTCGTCGGCAACCCTTGGGGCGGCTGGCTGAATAACAACAATCGCGGGGCCTGGAGAGCCTGGCTGGATGTCAATGGCGACGGCAACAGCGCAGCTCCAACGGATGTGAACGCCATCTTCACCGATCTCTCCGGTACCATGCAACTGGCTCTCCGTGTGGGAAATGCGGCTCCTGGCACCACGGGTGCGACCTTCAGCGGTTTTGACCTGCCGGTCGTGGGTGGCAACAATCAGTATGCCATCATTGGCAACCTTGCAGGTGGTGATGCAGTCGCCTCCAATAATCAGGGACTGTGGAGAAGTGCCCCGAATGGAGGGGCTCTGACCCTAGTCTTCCGCAAGGGTGACACAGTGGTGACCACTGAAGGTGCCAAGGTGGTGACGAAGATCGACCTTCCAGGCTCCGGCCAGACCGATCGTCGCTGGGAACAGCCCGTCATGGATGCCGCTGGCCGTATGGTGCTTTATGTCACCTTCGGAGATGGCAGCACCAGCCAGGTGCTCATTCCGTAATTGCCTTACATGAAAAAGGCGCGGCCTTCGCAGGTCGCGCCTTTTTTGTTGCTGGGCCGGATTCTCGAAAAGGGAACCCAGGGCAGTCCTGTGTCACTTACATCACCACGGTGCCATCCAGCTTCTTCGTGAAGCGGTGCAGCACGCCGCCGTCCAGGCCCCGATGGGAGATGGTGAGGGCATCCGGCTGGATTTGCAGATGGGTGAAGCCATTGATGTCCTTTCCATAAGGCATCTTGCGGGTCTCATTGGTCAGCTTGCGGATGCGGGCACCGCCGCCGCCGGATAGAACAAAGGAGGTGAACTTGCCCTCCAACTCCAGGTGCTGGAGGTCATGATCATGACCGCAAAGGTAGGCGTGTACTTTGTGCTCCTGCAGCAGGTCTCCCCATTGTTCGATGAGCGGCTGGGTATCCTTGTGGCTGCCATTCGAGTACAGCGGGTGGTGGCCGACGACGACGGTGAAAGGGGCGCGTGGTTTGGCCAGCTCCGCCTTCAGCCACTCTAGCTGCCGGGCTTCTTCGTCAGCGCTCATGTGTGTTTTGGGAGCACCTGTCTTCTTGTTTTTGCCGCCGCTGATTTTCGGGAAATTCGTGTCGAGGGCCAGGAAGGTGACCAGGGGCTTCGCGCCGCCCAGGTCCACGCGGTACCACTTCTCCGGCATGTACCAGCGCACGCCCGGCTTTTTGGCATAGGCCAGTTGCACCTGTTCGCCGTCGGGATTGTCGTGGTAGTCATGATTGCCCAGGACTGCCCACTGTGGGCCTGGGAAAATGCTGGCTGGATACATATCCTCGATCTCTTCCTTCCAGCGTTTGGCCTCCACGGTGAAGCCTCCCTGGGTGGGGCCATAGACATTGTCGCCGATGAACCACAGCCCGGAGGGCTTGATCTTTTCCTTGCCAACAAAAGCCTGCATGGCCTGGGCCACGTTTTTCTGGTCCTGGCCGCCTGTGCCAAAGTCACCGATGGCGAGCAGATGCAGGGCCTCCTGCGCCACCTCCGCCTGGGCCTGCGTGCGCAGGTTCAGGGACAGGGCGGCACTGGAGCAGAAAAGGGTCTTGAGGGCGCGGCGGCGGTTCATGGGATTCATGCAGGGAACATGAACGTGCGTGTTTTGCACGACATATCACCCGGATTTCACCTCCCCTCCTTCTGAGGAAGCATTGGACAGGCCCCGCCCTGTGGGGCAATTTGGTCTCTTGTCCCACAACGTTTTTTTGCCCCGTCCTTTTCCGATGACCCTCGCTGCTCTCCGTTCGCTCACACTCGGTTCCCTGGCCCTCCTGCTGGCTTCCTGCGTGTCCCCCACCGGTCCGCAGGGACAGACTCAGTATCTCGAGGCCTTTGCCCCGACTTCCGTACCCCATTCTGCGCTGTACAATCAGGACATGGACTCCTATTGGGATGGCGATGGCATGTCGGGCGCGCCGAGTATCGTGATTGATCTCAGCGACCAAAAGGCTTACTTCTACAAGGGCAGCTCCCTGGCGGGCGTCTCGGCCCTTTCCACCGGGGATGAAAAACATGCCACCACACAGGGGCGTTTCAAAATCACTCAAAAGGACCAGTGGCATAAATCCAACCTCTATGGAGACTTTGTGGATGGTGCCGGCAATGTCGTGGTGGCCAACGTGGACATGACCAAGGACAAGGCTCCTCCAGGCACCCGTTTCGAAGGCTCCAAGATGCACCATTTCATGCGTTTTGTCGGCGGCATCGGCATGCATGAAGGCTTCCTTCCCGGCTACCCGGCCTCCCACGGCTGTGTGCGCATGCCTCCCCACATGGCGGCCATCTTCTACAATAACGTCACCCAGGGTACCCCGGTGACCGTGCGCCCCTGAGCCGAACTGCCGATTTTACTGCTATGCCTCCTGCAGAACTGCCGCTCGAAGTCAGTGTGGATGATACCAGCTACCTGCTGAACCGCCCAGACAGCCCCCGGCCCCGCCTCGTGGACTGCCGCGAAGAGGACGAGTGGCAGATCTGCCGCATCGAAGGCGCAGAACTGGTGCCGCTTTCTCAATTCGGGGAACTGGCCCCTCAGCGTTTCTCGGATACGACGGAGCACATCATCATCTACTGCCATCATGGCATGCGCAGTCAGCGTGCCGCCGGGTGGCTGCGGCAGCGTGGATTCTCGCAGGCGCAGTCCATGCGCGGTGGCATCGATGCCTGGGCTGATCTGGTGCAGCCTGAAATGGCCCGTTATTGATCCTGAAACCTTTTCTTTGTCTGGATTTGAAACCTGAATTCCCTTCTGTCTCTGTCGGCTTCAAAGAATGGGCCTACGTTTGCGATTCCCTCGTCCAGGGCGTGCAATCCCTCATCCTGCGCAAAGGTGGCATCCATGAAGGGCGTGGCGGCTTTGAATGGAAGCATCGCCAGTTTTTCCTTTTCCCCACCTGGTTTCACACCCAGTCCGAGCGGCTCACCTGGTCCCCCGAAGGAGCCACCTCTTTTCCTCCAGAAGAGGAGCGCACCAGTGTGGATGTCGATGGTTTTGCCACGTTGGAGCAGGTTTGGAAAGTCACCGACTGGGCACAGATGGAAGCCATCGCCTCCCTGCACATTTGGAAAGAAGAGATCGTCAAAGAACGCTTCGTTTACGACGATGAAAGCTGCCTCCACGTCGCCCTGGTGCGTGCCTACAAGCTGCCAGAGCGTTGGTCCTTCCCTTATTCTAAAAGCTATGGCGGCTGCCGTTCCTGGGTAAACCTCCCGGCAGAAGGGCTTGATCTCGCTGCCCGGGCTCTGCCTGCCCTGGCGGGTGCGGCGTGGGGAGAATACGCCGCCAAGCTGCGGGCCGGCCTGGGGGGATCGTGAGGCGGAGCGACGAGGGGAGAGGAGCGAGGGGGCTTCTCCAGGGTCCCGGGCTTT
>DMMK01000202.1 GCA_003453085.1 Verrucomicrobiales bacterium | reverse complement strand
ATTGGCTAGATTGTTCCGGCTGCTTAAGGTATCTGGATGCTCGGCTCCCTGCACGCGCTCCCGGATGACCAACACCTCCCAGTGCCCCGCCTCCGCCTCGGCATACTTTCCTTGGGTAGCAAGGGCATTGGCTAGATTGTTCCGGCTCCTCAATGCGTCTGGATGCTCGGCCCCCAGAACGCGCTCTTGGATGGCTAGCACTGCCCGATACTCCTCCTCCGCCGCAGCATCCTTGCTTTGGGAAGACAGGGCAGCGGCCAGATTGTTCCGGCAGCTCAAGGTATCTGGATGCTCCGCTCCCTGCACTCGTTCGCGAATGACCAGCGCCGTCCTATGCTCCATTTCCGCCTCATCATACCTGCTTTGGGAATACAGGACATTAGCCAGATTGTTCCGGCTACTTAAGGTGTCTGGATGCTCTGCTCCCAGCACGCGCTCCCGGATGACCAACACCTCCCGATGCCCCGCCTCCGCCTCAGCATACTTCCCTTGGACATCCAATGCATTGGCCAAATGCATCCGGCTGTTCAAGGTGGATGGATGCTCGGGGCCTAAAATGTCCGTGTGACGCTTCAAGGCTTCACGAAGCAGGGGCTCGGCCTGCCTGCCATCCCTCAGCGAATACCAGAGAAATGTCCCATAATCGTGGAGGCGGTCGTGGTTTTCGGGATCAGCCTCATAGGCGCTGCGGATCAGTTCCTCTGCTTCTTTAAAGGCCTGCCTTTCATCCGCCAAGAACTCGCCAAAGGCGCACATGAGGTTACCGTCGTTCGGATATTTCGACAAGGCCTCACGATAAAGGGCTTCCGCCTTGTTTTTGTCGGGCTCGGCCATGGCGCGGAGAATCCAGGAGTCAGGCGTGTCTTCCTCGGCCAGTTGCTTGACCGCATCGCTGGCAGCTTCGCCAAGAATTTTTTCGTCGGAGGTGGCTGCAGGAGCTTTAGAGGCGGTGAGGACCGCTTTATTGAGTTCACTGAACTGCTTTTGATAGCTCTCGACACGCTTCTTGTGCCGGTCTTGAAGGTCAGGAAGTAGATCGGGGATATCGAGAGAGCCCTTGAGGGCGAGCATGATTTCATCAAAGCCGGGAATACTGACCAGGGTCCCGTCACGTTGATCCAGTAACTCTTTGACACGGGCATTGGGGACCTCCTTGCCCCGGACACACCAGTAAAGACGGTCAGGAACGCCCGGAGGAAGCTCTTTCAGAAAGCCCATGAGGCTGCCATCATTGCCGCCATACCCAAAAAAGATGGGGGTGAAGTGGTTGAGGAGATTGGTCAGAGGTCTCTCCCAGTCGGTATGCAACTTGACGATTTCCTCATCAGCGCTGCGGGGATCAAGCAAGAGGTCGCGGTGGATCTTCACCACCAAGGGGCGGTCGAGCTGGGTGCTGATGAAGGGCGCCAGGCTCTCATGCATGCACTGGATGGGGGCCGTGTGACTGTAGAGATACAGCGCGTCGGCGACAAGGTTGTCAAAGTTCGTGGTGATGACCGCCTTGTGCGGGGTATTCGCCAAAATATAGGCGAGGATGGAGTAGCCGAAGCTGGGTTCTTTGCCGGAAAGCAGGGACTGAATCTCGGCATGACCGGTGTCTGTCGTGCCTTGGAAGCGTTTGGCATAGACCTTACCATAGAACTCGGCCCTCTGAGCATAGACGAACCCCTTGATGCCGAGGTTGGCGGCCGTGGCCCATTTGGAGAGTTCCAAACCACCATGATCGGCATCGTGATGCAGGTCAGCCAGCCAACGGTCCACGAGTTCGCCTCCCATCGGGATGTCCGATTGCTTCGAGGCACCGGCCCCAAGAACAAAGCAGAAGGGACGCGCCTTTTGCAGGTTATGACGGTCTTTGACCTCCCGGAGGAAACGTTTCAGATCAATGGTGCGCATGGCCATGCCACCCCCTTAGCGATCCGTAGCCACGGGTAAAAGTTTTTATTCGGTGACTACGGGATTTTTCTCACAGAATTGAGAACCCTTCGCCCATTCCATCCCGAGCTGAGGCGGCCCAACTCAACTCACTTTCCTTGCAATGCTTCTGGTTAATCTACTCGAATTCTTCCATAAGAAATCAGCAGACTTCGTTTCGTTAGACTGAGCCGAAGGCACGCTGTGCCTGTACGCACAAAGCTCAGAGTGCCTCGAAGGAGGAGGCTCTGAGCTTTGGAACAGGAAACTCGATATTCAGCAGCCAGGGCAGGCAGTCCGCGAAGCGAATGCCTGCATCACGTCCCATCATTCCCACTCGATGCTCGCGGGTGGCTTCGTGCTGATGTCATAGAGCACGCGGTTCACACCCTTCACGCTGTTGAGGATCTTGTTAGACGTGTTGCGCAGCACTTCATACGGCAGTTCCACCCAGTCGGCTGTCATCGCGTCTTCGCTGATGACCGCGCGCAGAGAAATCGCCTGCTCATAGCTGCGTTCGTCGCCCTTCACACCCACGGTTTTCACCGGCAGCAGCGCCGCATAGGCCTGCCAGACATGCTTGTACCAGCCACTGCGATGCAGCTCCGCGATGAAGATGGCATCCGCCTGCTGCGTGGCCACGATACGCTCAGGCGTGATCTCGCCAGGGATACGCACGGCCAGGCCGGGGCCCGGGAAAGGATGCCGCCACAGGGCGCGATGCGGGATGCCCAGGCTGGCGCCCAGCGCCCGCACTTCGTCCTTAAAAAGCTCCGCCAGAGGCTCCAGCACCTTGCCTTGCGCCTTCAGTTCCATGATGCGATCCACCCGGTTGTGGTGGGTGGACGGAACATCTTCACGCCGGCACAGTTTGTGGAGAAACTGGGGAAGATCAACGTTCGGGCTGCTGTTCATGG
>DMMK01000628.1 GCA_003453085.1 Verrucomicrobiales bacterium | reverse complement strand
CATCTTTGGCAAATGGCACCTGGGAGATGAACCTGAATACCGCCCCCGTGCCAGAGGCTTTGATGAACAGTTCATCCATGGCGGTGGCGGCATCGGCCAGAGCTACCCAGGCAGTTGTGGAGATGCCCCAGGCAACAAATATTTCGACCCAGCCATCCTGCATAACGACAAGTTCGTCAAAACCAAGGGTTACTGCACGGATGTGTTCTTTTCCCAGGCGACTCAATGGATCGAATCCGTCAAGGGTGGCACGCCGTTTTACTGTCACATCGCCACCAATGCCCCGCACGGCCCCTACATTGCGCGTCCCGAGGACAAAGCCCTCTACGAAGGCAAGGTGCCCGATGATGACGTTGCCAATTTCTTTGGCATGATCCATAACATTGACGAAAACGTCGGCCGACTCATCGCCAAGCTGGATGAATGGGGTATTGCCCAAAACACTCTGGTGGTTTTCATCAATGACAATGGCGGCACCGCCGGTGTGAAGGTTTATAACGCGGACATGCGAGGCTCCAAAGGCAGCCCTTGGTTCGGCGGTACCCGTGCGATGTCCTTCTGGCGCTGGCCGGGCAAGCTGAACCCTGCAGATTGTGCAGCCCTCACCGCCCATGTGGATGTCTTTCGTACCTGGGCCGGCCTTGCAGGTGCTACCTTGACCTCAAGTGCTGAAACCCAGGCCGAGGGTCGCAACCTCCTGCCTCTGCTGGAGAATCCGAAAGCAGACTGGCAAGAACGCACCCTCTTCAGCCACGTGGGCCGCTGGCAGAAAGGCACGGACTACCAGGCTGCCAAAACTCGCAACGCCAGCATCCGCACCCCCCAATATCAGCTCGTCAGTGAAGCACCACGCCTGCAACGCGCCAAAGCCAAAGCTGAAACACCCATTGGAGGCTGGCAGCTTTTTGATCTCAAAGCGGACCCTTCCCAAACCCGCAACATTGCCGCGGAAAAACCGGAGGTCGTCCAATCCATGCTGACCAGCTACGATCAATGGTGGGATTCTCTCAAAGGTCAGATTGATCTCAATGAAACCGCCAAAGGACCGAAGCTAAATCCCTTTGCCGAGGAATACTGGAAGCAATTTGGCGGTGCCCCTACCGAGGAAGATCTGGTCCGTATGGATCCAGAAAAAGCCTGGACTTTTGAAGTCAAACGGGCCAAGAAAAAGTAAGTCCGCGCCTCACGGTTGAATGCTCACCTTGGGGCCATAGAACTTCGGTTCCGTTTGCAGCAAGGTAACGTCCAGCACGGCATTCACACGCGCCAGGTATTCACGCAGATGGGTCATCAGTCCCGTCTTCCGCGAAACATCACGAGCATTCAAACCCACAGCCTCAAGTCCATGGCGGCGCGCCAGGAAAACTGCCCGCTCATTGTGAAAACGCTGGGAGACCACGATGAACTTTTTCTGGTCAAAAATCGCCTGCGCACGCACCACGGAATCCAAGGTGCGAAATCCGGCATAGTCGCAGTAGATGTTTTGTTCCGGCACTCCTGCGGCGATGAGAGACTCCTTCATCGCCGTAGGCTCATCGTAGTGATGTGTGCCATTGTCTCCGCTGACGATGAAGGCCTTCACCTTGTCTGCTTTGTAAAGCTCCACCGCCGCCTGAATACGATATCGGTAAAACAGATTTTCCAGGCTGCCGATCTTCGGTGAGCAGCCAAGGACCAAAGCCACGTCGGCGGAAGGCAGTTCAGAGACAGCTTCAAAGCACCGTTCATGCGCTTCATTTTTCACCCAGAAATGGCTGCCCAAAATGATACCAGCCACCAAGCCAGTGACCACCAGCAAGCTCCAGAAAACCCGTTTAAGGCTCAGATAAAAACGGGTTTTCATGGGCGGGCAAGAGGAGGTGACTCACGCATCAGGGTCACGTGCTGCAGCAGCAGGCGATAGTTGTCAATCCAACGGCTCGTCCCCTCTTCGTTCATGGCCTTGGCCTCGCCTGCCCAAAGGTAGGCGGCTTCCGCCTTTTCAAACTGCCCCATCCGATGCCAGTGCACCGCCAGGGCCATGCGCGATTCTTCATGCAGAGGTGCCAGAGTGATCGCCCGACGCAGTTGCACGAGGGCCTCGTCATGGCGGCCTTGTGCGTCATAGGCATCCGCCAAAGCCAAGGCATAAAGGTAGTGATGCGGATTCAGCTTTACCGCCATTTCCAAATCTTCCGTCGCCCGCTTCAGCACCGGATGCGTTGGCGATCGCTGACTTGCATTCAGTTTTTCTAACAAAGTCAGCCCCCGTTCGTAACGCGCCTCCCCATTGGCAGGATCCGCCTCCACCGCCGCATTGAGCTGCTGGGAAGCCTCAAAGAAATCCTTCTGGGACTCGGCAATCTGCGCACGTGCCAGATGATAGTCCCCGCGCCCATAGAGCCAAGGTCCTGCCAGCAGAAGCAAAGACGCCAAGCCTAACAGGATCTTTGACATCCACCGTACCGGAGGCAGACGCATTGGCCGTTGCTCAGTCCCTTCAAAGCCGGGGTTTGCCAGCAGGCCCAGCAGCACGGCAAGTGTCACGGATGGGATGGCAACGTGAAACTGGAATTCAAAAGCCGCATGCACCAGCATCGCCGTCAGTGCGGCCAGGGCCCCCAGACAAAGGGCCAAATTGTTACTCAGGATGCGGCCCGTCTGTAGAAAACGATGCCTTGCAAACCAGCTCAGGAAAGAAACCCCGTTCCAGGCATGAGTCAGCACCACCAGCGTCATCAGTCCCAGACCGACCCAACCGTAATCGGCCAGCATTTGCAGGTATTCATTGTGGGCAAAGAGCGCATCCCCTGCATACGCAGGCAGCCCCTCAGACCGGAACTGCACACTGCCATCATAAAACATACGGCTGCCCGACCCGATCCATGGGGACTGCGCGTGCTGGGCCAAAGCAGCATCCCAAATCTCCAGCCGCACATCGTTGGCCATGGGACTGGTGATTTCCCGCCCACGAAGGTACTCCTCATTCACCTTCCAC
>DMMK01000175.1 GCA_003453085.1 Verrucomicrobiales bacterium | reverse complement strand
GCGTGCAGTTCCACCCGGAATCCATCCTCACACAGGAAGGGAAAAAGCTGCTGAAAAACTTCCTCGAGATGTAGGAAGCGTTCCTCGGTTCCATCGGCCAGCCATTTCAGGTGGGCTGGCCTACATCCACGGTTTCGTATTCCTCCAAGGCCCGCTCCTTCCCATGACCTACCTCCTCACCTTTCTGGCGGGTTTCATCTGTGGGACGGCGACTTGGCTGCTGTGGATGGCGTTCCGCTTCATCATGGATGTGAAGGCCGCGCAGTCCACGGTGGCGGGCTACCTGAATGCTGCGGACTCCCCCAAAGATGTGGAGGCGCGGAGGGCGGTGGAAGCATGCAAAAATCGTCTGCGTTGGCAGAAGAAAGTGAATCCGGAGTGGCTGCCACCGCTGGTGGATGAGGTGCCGCGTTTGGTGCGGGACATTGCCCGTATCTACCACCCGCAGCATCCTGAACCACTGCTGGCACCGGGTCTCAGCCAGTTCAGCCGGGCTGTGCATTTGGCGGCGCAGGATGTCTCCGACTTTTTGCAAACACGCTCCATCGGTCGTCTGGTGGATGTGAGTGCCAGCACGGCGCTGAAGACTTGGGAAATGACGCATAAGATCGCCACGCATGAAGCCATGCAGACAGCGGGCAAATGGTACCGACGTCTGCTGCCCGTGTGGCAGGTGGTGAAGTATAAGTCCCCCATGGTGTGGGCTGGGGTGGCGGTCTCAAACGTGGCTGCGCGCACCCTGCAACCCGCCATCATTGATATCCTGGCTCGCCGCACCATTGATCTTTACAGCGGGCGGGTGGGCCAAACCGTGCCGGTGATTGTGCCGGAAGTTGTGGAGCCGGAATGAGGTGCAAGCGCCGCCGCTGGATGGAGCGCGGAATTCCTATTCCGCAGCGGGTGGTGAGGGATTAAAATTTGGAGTGGTCAAAAACCACGTGGAAGTGCAATCGGGAGACGAACGTGGAAGGCAAGTGGCGCGGTTAAGGAAGCGCTTGGTGCTGGGGACTGGCGAACTGCTGCGGAATAGGAATTCCGCGCTCCGTGGGATGTGCAGGGTGGCGGACGCAGGTATGAGATGGGAGTTCCGCGAGGACGCGAAACTCGGCACGCAAGATGCGTACGCTCCATGACAGACGGGGTGGCAAGGCCGCTCACTTCTTGCCGAAGCACTGAATCCGGCCGTCCATGGTGCTCACGTACACGCGGCCTTGGGCCACGATGATGCCATCCCACACGGGCGGACTGGTGATTTCCAGGCCGGCGCTTTGCTCCCCGGTTTCCACATTCACGGCCCACATCTTGGCCCCGCGTTCCCCACTAAGGGCGGCATCTTGCTCGGCCAGTTCCTTGAGGATTTCGGGGTCGCGTGCAGCCAGGCGTTCAAAGGCGTACTCTTCGTCAATGGTATCTGGCGGACCGCTGACAAAAAGGGTCTTGCCGGCCAGGGCCATGCTGCGCGCCACGATGGGCACGTAGCGGTCCCAGGTGTGTTTGACAAAGCTGCCCCCCGCTTTGCCACCGCCGCTGGCGCTGCCTTTGAACCACAGGGCAGCACCTACTTTGCCCTTACCCGTTTCTACGCCTGCGCCCACGCCGTGGACTTGGTTGCCCGAGCTGTCGCGGGAGTCGCCGTTGTCAAAGTTGCAGACCAGGATCGCGGACTTGGGCTGGGTATCCGGCGCGGCGAAACGTGACTCCACCTCAGCAGGGGTGAGTGCCTGGTGATAGAGGGCAAATTGATCCATCAGCCCGCTGAAGCTTCCTGCACTGCCTTCCGCTGCGCCTTGGCCATTGCCCAGCATGAGGGGATTTTTGGGCCGTGCGGCGATGAGCTCACCCGTGCCTTGAGCGACCAGTTTGCCGTCCAGGTAAAGGCTCATCACCTTGTCCTGTGACAGCGTGCCCACGAGGTGGTGCCAGCCTTCGGTCAAGGTTTCTGCCGAGACGATGGTGGTGACTTCGCCCGCGCTGCGGATGTGCAGTTGCGGTTTCTTTTCGCGTATGTCCAGGACCACGCCCTGCAGGGGGCCACCGTGGTGGAGGATGGTGCCGCTGGCCGTGTCTGGCAGCACCCAGGCCTCGATGGAAAGCGCCTTTTGGCTAGGGTCCAGCACGTCCATGTCAGGGAACTGCACGGAGCCGGGAACGGGCTGGCCTTTGGCCACGGCTTTCCCTTTCGCTGCGCCTTTGCCCTTGCCTTTTTTCTTGGCGGCCTTGGCTTTCATCGTCTCGCTGTGGCCCACTTGCGTTTCTTTGCTCGGCTGCACGGCCAGGGGCTGGCCATCGGGGCCCAGCACCACGGAGTTGCCTTTGCGTTCTGTGGTGGCGCCTTCGGTATCGTAGGCCTGTTCGGGCGGAGCCTTGGGCGTGGAGAACAGGGTGTACTCCATGGTGGTCGTCCACTTGTAGTACTGGGCCTCGCGTCCGTAGGAATAGACGTTCTTGTCATCGTGAACCAGGATGCGGCCAGCGGGGGCATACTTGCCCGCTTGGAAATAACCGCCATGGCCCCCAGCGAAGCTTTTGCCATAGACCCAGTAGCTGCGGTGGAAATTCGAGTCATCCAGAAAACCCATGGGCGCAAACAGGTGCTGGCCTTCGCCTTTGTGGGCACCGCCTTGTTTGTCAAAGTCACCGGACACAGGGCCCACCTCCACGCGCTTGCCATCGTTGCCGATTTTTTGCGTGCGCAGGTAGGTCCACTTGCCATCGCTGCTGAGGATGTCATTCAGCGCCACCGGCATTTGCAGGGTCTTGTGGCGGTCGTTGAGATCACCCCCGGTGTCGGGGTCGCGATCATCGTAGTGTTCCTTCACCTTCATCTCGCCGGTCTTGGCATCCACGCGGTAAAACCACAGGCCATCATCCAGGAAGCAGGAACGCCCGGAGACAAAGGTGACCAGTCCATTTTCCACGAGCACGCTGCCATGCACCGGCCACACGCTTTCCATCATTTCCCACGCGGCATGGCTGAGTTGGGCGGGGGCCCCTTGGAACTTCCAAATCAACGCGCCATCCTTGGCCCGCAGGCAATAGACATAACCATCTTTGCCACCAAAGTACACGCGGCCTTTCCAGTAACTGGGTGGGGAATCAATGCGGCCCCCGGCGATGAAGTGCCAGGCCTCCTGGCCCGTGGCGGCATCAAACGCGTGCAGGGTGTGGCGATCCACCTCTGCAACAAAGGTGAGGCCCCCGGCGCTGGAACTGGTGCTGAGAGGTGGGGTCAATTTGACCTCCCAGGCTAGGCCCAGGTCTGGCAGCAGGTCCTGGTTTGAGGAGCCGCTGCGGGCATTGTCCGCCCGGTAGGTGGGCCAGTCTTTGGCTTCGGCGTCTTTTTCTTCCACCGCTTCCGCGTA
>DMMK01000322.1 GCA_003453085.1 Verrucomicrobiales bacterium | reverse complement strand
TTGACCGCCTTGACCGCCTTGCTCCCTCCCCACCAAATCATTCGCAATCCAGAAGGTGGCTTCGTGTTCTCGGGGGTCATTGAGGAAGGTGAACTGCATGCGCATGAACAGGGGTGGGGCGGCGCGTTTTTCGGGGTTCCAGGTGGAGAACCAGCGTTTGTCCTCGGCGGCGTAAAACTGGGTCTTGAACTCCTTCAGCCCCGTGAGCAGCGGCAGCTCGGCGATCTGCTCGTAAGCATCCATGGCGGTGGGTTTTTCCAGGCGCTTGAGATGGCGGACGAGGAGCGTGAGGGACTTCGGCTCGGCCCCGCGCACGGTGGCGAATTCCACGGCATCGGCCAGGCGCAGGCTGGACGTCCAGACAAAGGGGGCGGGGCCGGCCTCCACCAGAAGGGTGCCGGCAGCGCCGCGCTTCACCTTGTCCAGCCCGGAGGAGAGACGCAGCGTGGGCGGCACGTTTTCCAGCCAGTCGCGCCATTGATGGACGAAGTTGCTCACGCGCATTTCGGCGATGCGGGCCTTGTTCATGGAGGTGCCCAGCTTCAGCGATCCATCGGCCACGCCATAGACGCCGCCAATGATGAGGGAGATCAGCGCCAGCGCGGCGATGACCTCCAGCAGCGTGAACCCACGCGCCGTCTGTCTAGGAGCTGTGGGGTGAATAAACATAGGTTTCCATGCGCCGTTTCAGCGACTTCTTCGGGCCGGTCTCCAGCCAGGCCTCGGCCTGCACGAGGAACATGTGATCCAGCTCGGTCTTGTCCTGGGTGATCAGCTTCACCTTCACGATGCTGGCGCGGGCATCCACGCCATCGGCACTTTTTGGGAAGCTCACCGTCGTGGGTTTCAGCTCGGGCTGGTGGGAGACTTCGGCCAGGACGGACTCCAGCACACGCAGCACCTGCGCCTCCTGCCGGGCCTGTTTGGAGGTCTGGGCGATCTGGTCCAGCGCCTGTGTCATGCCGACGGCGACGATGGAAAAGAGGCCGAGTGCGAGGATGATTTCCAAGAGGGCAAAACCTGCCCGGGCCGGGGAAAGCGGCGGCAGCAGGTGGGTGAAACCACGGCCAGCAGGCAAGGCGGAATGGCCGGGTTGCGGAGCCTGCCATGCAGCATTCTCCACAGGGTTGCGGCGATTGCCGGAACCGGCAAAGCTGGTTCTCCTTCTAGTTAGGCCTGACTTGGGGAGGACGTTCATGATTTGACCCGCACCTCCTTTCTACTCGCGCAGCCTGTCAGCGGATCAAACCCCAGTTCGATCTCGCCGGCCTCATTGCTCACGCGCACTTCCACAGGCTCGCAGATGCCTGTGGGGCTGAATTCCCAGAGTTCGCCCCGCAGCGGCTGGCGGAAGCTTTTGTCCCCTGCCCGGCGCACCGGCAGCCGGCCCTCGGTCCCGAGACCGCCGTTGAGATCTAGAGTGACGGCACGCTGCTGCATGACGGCCTGGAGCAAGGAATCACGGGCCAGGGACTCCACCTGGGCGGCCATGCGTTTCAGCTTCACCTCGCCCTGCAAACCTGCCATACTGAAGGTGGCGACGCCGAGGATGAGCACGGCGATGGCCATGGCCACGCACACCTCCACCAGCGTGAAGCCAGAGCGGCGGACCGATGGTCTAACCAAAAATGCAATCTCCCCCGCCCCGCAGGACGCAGCGAACCCGGCCTGTGAGGACCGGGTGCTGAAACGTCTGTCTGGAGAAAGAAGTGTCATGCAGGGGGATGACGAGCCGTGGACTAGAGATCCCAGTTGCCAATGTCATCGGCGGTATCGGCCAGGGCATCGGCCCCGGCGGAATAGACATCAAAGCCCCCCTTGTCCTTCGCGCCGGGGCGCTTGTAATGATAGGGGTTGCCCCAGGGATCGAGCAGCAGCTTTTTCAGCTTCGGCGTGTAGTTGACCGGGGCCGGGCGGGAGGCAGGCGTTTGCACCAGGGCCATGACGCCCTGCTCCGTGCTGGGCAGAAACATGTTGTCCGTCTCATAGCTGCGGAAAGCGGCGGTGAGGGTGTTCAGATCCGCCTTCACGCGGGTTTTTTTACCGGAGTCGAGCACGCCCACCCGGGAGACGATGCCCGCGCCGACAAGGAGGGCGACGATGCCGAGAACGAGCACCATTTCCACCAGGGTGAAACCGGCGGATCTGGCGTGACGGAGTTTGGAGGAGTGGGTTCGCATCTTCATGTCGGTGTCTGTAAAATGTCTGTTTTCTGCTTTCTAAATTTCTTCTCTTCCCCGCCTCACTGGCTCATGCCGGAGATGGTCTGGAAGATGGTGGTGATCATGAGGTAGGCCATGATACCCACCATGCCGGCCATGAGGCAGACGATGAGGGGCTGGACCATGGCGCTGAGTTTTTCGACCTTCTGGGCCAGCTCGCGGTCAAAGCGTTCGGCGGCCTTGGCCAGGGCGGCGGAGAGGTCGCCGGTCTGTTCGCCCACGCTCACCATGTCCAGCAGCAGCGGGGGAAAGATGGCGCTGCGGTCCAGGGCGCGGGAGAGGCTGACGCCTTCGCCGACGTGGCGCATGACCGCTTCGAACTCCTTTTGGAAATAGGGATTTTCAATGGCCTGATGGGTGAGCTGCATGGCCTGCACCATGGGCAGGCCGCTGCCTAACAAATTGGACATCGTCTCCAGAAACTGCACGTAAAAGCGCGCCTTCAGGATGTTGCCAAACAAGGGCAGACGCAGGAGAAAACGCGCCCAGGGCACCTGCGATTCCGGCTTTTTCAGCCAAGCCTTCACCGCGATGAACAGGCAGAAAATCCCGAGGCCGAGCATCCACCACGTGGCCTTGAAGACCTCGCTGAACTTCAGGATGATCTGCGCACCGAGAGGCAGGGAGCCGCCAGTGGAATCCAGCAGCTCCGTCAGTTTCGGGATGAGGTAAACAATGAACAGCAGGGTGACGGAAACCGCCGCCACCACGAGGAAGGCGGGATAGATAAGCGCAAAAGCGACCTTGGCACGCAGCGCGGCCAGAGAACGCAGGTAGGCCACCTGACGGCGCAGAATGAGGGGCAGTGTGCCGCTAGCCTCGCCAGCCGTAGCGAGGGCACAAAAGAGATGGCCAAAACTGGGACTGGTGGCGGCCACGGCCTTCGAGAATGGCATGCCGTCGCGCACCTTGCTGCGCAGCACGCTGGCCAGTGTTTTGACACCGGAGAGCTCCCGCCGCCGCTCCATGGTGGCGAGTGCGGGCTCCAGCTGGATGCCTGCTCCGAGTAGGTCTGAAAGCTCCTCGGTAAAAAGGAGCACTTGGGCCAGCTTCAGCCGCAAAGGGCCGGTGGGGGCTGCCGGGAGGGCGCTGCGACTGGTGGCTGCGGCGGCGGTAGTTGCGCCGGACTGCTCCAGCTTAAAAGGTTGCAGCCTCTGCTTGCCCAGCAGGCTCATGGCCTCCGCCCGGTCCGACGCCGCGAGCTGTCCGGTGATGACACCGGAAGGGCCGTGGGCGCTGTAGGAAAACGTGGGCATGGGAGGCGGGAATCAGGAGAGAAAGGCTCAGGCCGCCGCGAGGTGCAGAGGCTGGGTGAGGGTGGTCTTCACGGTGACCTCCGGGGCACGCTCCAGGGCCGTGACGCTGAGGACTTCTTCGATGGTGGTTTCACCGGCGAGGACCTTTTGGAAACCGTAACCGCGCATGGGCAGGTAGCCGTCCTTTTGCGCCTGTTTGTAAAACTCCGCCGGATGCGCGCGGATGTTGATGAGGTGCTGGAGGGCATTGGTCATCAGTACGGCCTCATAGATGCTGACGCGGCCCTGATAACCGCTGCCACGGCAGGCCTCGCAGCCGACGGCGTGCATGATCTGGCCGGGCACATTCAGCGGGAAGCCGATGCTGCGCAGGTACTCGCGCTCCACCTCGGCGGGGGCTTTGCAAAGCGGGCAGAGTTTCCTAACCAAACGTTGCGCAAAAAAGGCACGCACCGCGCTGCTGACCAGGAAGGGTTCCACCCCCATGTCCACCAGACGGGTGATGCCGCCGATGGCGTCATTGGTATGCAGCGTGCTGAAAACCAGGTGGCCGGTGAGGGCGGCGCGGATGGCGATCTCGGTCGTTTCCAGGTCGCGCATTTCCCCCACCATGACCACGTTGGGATCGCCACGCAGGATGCTGCGCAGGCCGGTGGCAAAGGTGAGGCCGATCTCTGGCTTCACGGCGATCTGCACCATGCCGGGCATCTTGTACTCCACCGGATCTTCGATGGTGACGATGCGGCGGTGCGTCTGGTTCATCTCGCTGAGGAAGGCATAGAGCGTGGTGCTCTTGCCGCTGCCGGTGGGGCCGGTGATGAGGATGATGCC
>DMMK01000408.1:495-2796 GCA_003453085.1 Verrucomicrobiales bacterium | reverse complement strand
ATCCAAAACCTGGGTCTGATACCCGGTGACGGAACGATGACGATACAATGGCCCATCCACTGTCAACCCCAGGACACCCGGGGCAAAGTTCAGGGCCGGGATATGCACGATGTAGTTGCCCACTGTAAGCTGGCTGAAGAGATAACGCCCGTTGCTGGCCGTGGTGGTGATGGCCACAGGCAGGGACACCGCCGGAATGTCCGTGCTGCGATAGAGCTGCACGATCACGCCCGCCACGCCTTCACCGGAGTCATAACGACCGTTGCCATTAGCGTCCTTGAACACCAAGTTGCCGATCTGTAGGCCATCGGGATCCGTGCCGGAACCATTGTCGGGTTCAGCAAAACCAAAGTCCACCGTCAGGTCGAAGTCACCATCGAACTCATTGTCCGAGCTGCCGTCAAAACCGTTCTCCGCACTGCCGACAGGGCTTTGACCCGGCTGCAAAATTACGACCTGGCTGCTGATGCCGGAGATGGCCGGAGCCAGCGCATCCACCCCATTTTCACCGACGAGGTCATCCCCTTCGGTTTCGCCCGTCACGGACACCAGATTAAACAGAGGCCCTGGCTGCAATCCGGGCAGCGCATTGCCACCGAGGGAGGTAAGGTTCGGCTTAAAGTTATCCGCCGCCACATGCACGATGTAGCCACCGGGAGGCAGGTTGCTAAAGAGATAGCGGCCCGCTGCATCCGTGAAGGTGCTGGCGTATGGAGTGGAAAGCCCGGGCACATCTCCGCTGCGATAAAGCAGCATCCACACCCCGGACACACCTTCGTTCGCGTCATAGCGGCCGTTGGCATTGGCGTCCTTGAAGACCACGTTGCCCACGCCCAGGTTCGCTGGAACCGGCACATCCAGGAAGCCAAGGTCAATCGTCAGGTCGGCATCGGCATCATAACCCACATCCTGATTGGCTTTAAAACCGGTCTCCAGCTCGTCGGTCGGCTCCGTGCCGAAGTCGAGATCGAAGAGCGTGGAACTGATCCCGGTGGTAGCAGGCTGCGGCTGGTCCAGCGTGTCCTCATTGCCAGAGTCATCCGTGCCGTCATCGCTGCCAAAACCAGGCACGGCAGAAGCACCGGAGAGGGGCTTGCCCGCCCCAAACTGGGAAGATGGAATATGGACAAAGTAGGAGCCCGCACCTGGTGCCTTCAGTTCATAGCCGCCATCACTTCCCGTGTAGGTCTCAGCCAGCGGTGTGGAGGTCTGCGGGATGTCACCGATGGTGAAGAGCTGTACCAGCACGCCAGGAATGCCAAAGTCGGTGGTGGCGGAGAAGCGCCCGTCACCATTCACATCCGCAAACACCAGGTTACCCACCCGCAGTGGTTTCGGAGAAAAGCCAAGGTCCACCGTCAGGTCGGAGTCCTGGTCGGACAGGTCATCTTCAAAGGATCCATACCCGGTTTCACCGTTGGTTTCCGTCGGGCCCTCACCCGTCTGCACACTGAAGGCAGCCGTGCGGGCACCCACCACGGTGACGTTTCCGAATTCGTAGATGTCCTGGCCGACGTTGTCATCCACGAAGGTGCCAGCACCATTTTGCGTGGCGACGGAGGGCACGAGATTTTCCAACTGGCCACCCGAGCTGAACTGGGACGCATCCACCCGCAGGTGGTAGGTGCCTGGAGCAATTCGGAAGCTGTACAAGCCGAGGCTGGAGGAGAACACGGTGGCAAGAGGGGAAGCTGCACCGGCTTCATTCGACCAAAGCTCGACGCTCACGCTGCTCAGCCCAGACTCGGTGTCCGGGTCAAAGATGCCGTCGCTGTTGGCATCGCTGAAGACGAGGTTACCGATCTCGACGCTGGGCACAAAACCGAAGTCGCGAGTCAGGTCCACACTGGCATCGGTGAGGTCATCGGAACCTCCATCCTGGCCACCTTCGGCGGTCCCCACTGGTGAAGCGGAAGGACTGAGGCTGAACACCGCTGTGCTGATGCCATTGCTGTCTGGCCGCCCATCGTCCAGACCGTCTTCACCCAGATTGTCGTCACCGGTGGAGCTGCCATAAACGCTGGCCTGCAGATGCAGCGGCCCTTCCTCCAGGAACATGTAGTAAGGCACATGCAGGTAGTAGTTGCCCGGCATCACATCCGTGAACAGGTAACGGCCATTGGCATCCGTGGTGAGGGTGGCCACAGGCTCGTCAAAGATGGGCGAAGCATCCTCTTCATACAGTTGCACCTCCACCCCGGACAGCCCTTCGGCCTCATCGGCGGTGCCGTTGTTGTTGGAGTCCAGGAACACCAGGTTGCCCACGGAGGCGAGCTTGGAAAAACCAAAGTCCACCGTCAG
>DMMK01000408.1:0-431 GCA_003453085.1 Verrucomicrobiales bacterium | reverse complement strand
ACCAAAGTCCACCGTCAGGTCCATGTTGGCATCGTTGGCATCATCCATGAAGGCATCCCGGCCGAATTCGCCCAGGAAGTTTTCCGGTTCATTGCCCGGTTGCAGCTCGATCACAGTCGAGGTGATGCCCAGGCTTACCGGATCCGTATCGCTGCCGTTTTCATCCGAGTCATCGTCAATGCCTGAGTCCAGTCCCTGGCCGGGCATGGAGGTCCAGCCATAGAGCGGCTTGCCCTCGGCAAACTCAGAGGCCGGGATGTGCAACAGGTAGGCACCGGCGGCGAGATTGCCAAAGAAGTAGATGCCCTCATTGGTCGTGACGGCTGAGGCCAGCGGACTGGCAGTCTGTGGATCTGCGGTGGAGGCAAACAGCTCCACCTGAACTCCATTGACGCCCTCGCCACTGTCATACACCCCGTTCGCATTGGCAT
>DMMK01000198.1 GCA_003453085.1 Verrucomicrobiales bacterium | reverse complement strand
CCTCGTTTACACCCTCGAAGGCCGCGCCCATCGGGACTCCGTGGACGGCGAAGTGGCGGAGGTGGAGTGAGGGTGCCTGTGTTTATGCCTGTCACATTCATCACCTCCGATGCTGCTTATGACAGGCTAAACAAGCCGTTCAATCCACCCGTCATCAACAGTCCCGAAGATGAGGCCGCCTTCATCTCTGAATGGGATGGTGTTCGCGAACGATTGATGCAAACACTGGATGCTTTAGGCGAATGGAATGCTTACGGCGAAGGTGATTATTACATTGGAGATCAAGTAATGCAGTCTCGTGGAATTGGCATCGAGCTAACCTCCGACATGATGCTGGACAAAAAGCTCATTCCGCTCATCCAGAGCAGTCTTCATGGCTGCACCAGCTCCTACGAGGTTTATTGCTCTTTTCTCCATGATCATCATCTCTGGAATTTTTTCATCACGGAGGATCGAACAATGACCGACTGCACTCCTGAGATATTGGAGCACTTCTTGTGACTTTTAAAAGTAGGCATGAGCTGGCTAAGCCGCAGTTATTCCACAGGTGCCGAACGATTCCCTTCAACATCTCATCACAGAGGCTTCTGACCTCGGCGAATGATCGTGCCAAGCCACCGCAAACCAACCACGGTTCAACACCCCGATGCCGGAGGCATCGCAGCCAGTAGCCAGGGGTAAGTGAGCGCTAGCGAACGCACCCCTGGTTAGGCCAAAACGCACCCTCCACCGTCGCATCCCGGCAGGGATGCCAGCGGGGTTGGCTCCTCCGTAACGCATCCACTCCCCCGCTTGGCCAGGCCTCCCGGTCACATCCCCATCGGCTGGTCTTCCCCGATCACCTTGACCTCCATCTCCAACTGCACGCCGCGCTCGCGCTGGGCGATCTCCTGAATCTCGGCGACGAGGTCGAGGACTTCACGGGCGGTGGCACCGCCGCTGTTGACGATGAAGTTGCCATGGATGTCCGAGACGATGGCTGCGCCCACGCTGCGACCTTTGAGGCCCAGTTCGTCGATGAGTCTGCCTGCCCCGCAGACCTCTGGGTTCTTGAAGGCGCAACCGGCACTGGCCCCCACGGGCTGGCTGGTGCGGCGCTTCTGATGGGAGGCGGCGAGTTTCACATCAATCTCGGCCTGCGGGGCTGGGCTGCCTTTCAGCACGGCGGAGACGATATACCGCTCCTCAAACTCCGGCACGTTTCGGTAATGGTGGACGATCTCGGCCAGAGGCTTTTCTTTGATCTGGCCGTCGGTGTCGATGAATCGCACGCTGACGATTTGATCGAACTTTTCCGTGCCCATGGCCCCCGCGTTCATGCGGATGGCACCGCCTAGATTTCCAGGCACGCCCTCCATCCATTCAACCCCGCCCAGCCCGGCATTGCGGGCCGCACTGGCGATCTTTTTTAACCGTGCGCCGACTCCCACAATCAGGGTCTCGCCCTCTACCCGCACCTCTTCGAAGTCCCCTTTGGCCGGGTGGATCACCGCACCGCGAATGCCGCCATCTTTGACCAGCAGATTCGAGCCACGCCCAATGACGCGAATGGGCACCGACTGGGCGCGCAAGTAGCGAACGATTTCGGCAAAACCTTCCACGGTGCGAGGCTCCACCCAATACTGGGCCGGGCCACCGATGAGGAAGGTGGTGTGGCGGTTCATCGGCTCATACAGCCGGGCAGCGCCGCCGCCATGATCTTCCAAAAGAGCCCACAGTTGCTCCAAAACGGGCAGGTCTTTGGCGATGCAGCGTCCCACTTCATGCACGTTCCCGGCACCGAGCGTGATGAGCAGATCGCCTGGCCGGAGCGCATTGCCCACTTTGTCGCGAGACATGAGCAGCGTGGGGGTGGACTGGGCCTTGGTGGCCGACTGGGCTTTCACTTCTTCCACGATCGTGTCACCACTGACGCCGGGCAGTGGCTTTTCACTGGCGGCATAAACGTCCGTAACAAAAAGTTCGTCCACGTCACCAAAGCTCGCCCCGAACTCCTTTTTCAGCAGTTGCGTGCGGCTGTAGCGGTGTGGTTGGAAGAGGCAGACGATGCGCTTTGGCTGCAGCCCCTTGGCCGTGGCAAGCGTGGCCGCGATCTCGCTGGGGTGGTGGCCATAGTCATCCACGACGGTGAAGCGCTCGCCACTGTGGCGGATCTCAAAACGGCGTTTGGCCCCGCGAAAGCTTTTCAGCGCATGCTGGATGTTTTCAAACGGCACGCCCAGCCGGGTGGCCAAAGCGATGGCGGCGAGAGCATTCGAGACATTGTGCTTGCCGGGGATTCCCAGGGTTGCGATGCCTAACAAGGTATTCTTTTGATATACCTCAAAGTCCGAATGGTCCGGCTTCATGGCCAGGATGTTGGCGGAGAAATCAAAGTCGCGAGACCATCCGTAGCTCACCCCCTGAGGGCCAGCACAGACTTCCCGCGCCACGGGATCTTCCGCGCAGTGCACCCAGTGACCTGGGGTCTGGGAGAGCAGGCGGCGGAACACGTCTTTGATGGCCTCGATGCCGTCATAAAAGTCCAGGTGCTCAGCCTCGATATTCAGGATGATGGAATGCTCTGGGTGGAAGTTCACCAGCGTGCCGTCGCTTTCATCGCCTTCAGCCACGAAGAGTTCGCCCTCGGGGTCCCAGTGGGCATTGGCCCCCAGGATGGGGATTTCAGCCCCCACATAGTGGCTGGGCTTTAGGCCGCCCTGGCGCAAAACGTGGGCCGTGAGGGCGGAGGTGGTGGTCTTGCCATGGGTACCCCCTACGACCACGCCCTTCTTGTTTGCCATCACGGCAGCCAGGGCCTCCGCCCGGCGCACCAGGGGAATGCCCTGCTTGTAGGCGGCCTCGTAGGCCACGTTCCCCGGCTTGATAGCGCTGGAGTAGATGACCATGTCGCACTCCTCGACTTCCTTTTCGGAATGGGGGGAAAAGAACGTCAGCCCCAGTTTCACCAGCCGATCCGTCTCCAGCGTGGTCACTTTGTCCGATCCATTGACCTTGTGGCCCAGGGCCAGCAGCAGGGATGCCAGCCCGCTCATGCCCGACCCGGCCACGCCGATGAGGTCAATGCGCATGGGGTGACGGCTTTCTTTGAGGAGGCTGAGGACGGCGTGAGACATGGGATGGAGGCCATATCTAGCGCGGCTTTCCCAGGGGGCAAATGGACAGGTACTCCTCGTCGCCCCTCGGACCTTTTTTTGCCTCAAAGAGCTTTCACCTGCACCCAAGTCGCGCCCCAGCCGCCGGATCCCTCCCCGGCGGGCCAGGTCCAGCCTTCGACGATTTCCATATTATCAAGGGCGGCATGCACGCCGATGCGCAGCGTGCCAGTGCCCTTGCCGTGAATGACACGCACATTCCGGATACCTAGTTTTTGGCATTCGCCCAGGTAGTCCACCAGCAGATCCCCCACCTCGTTGGGACGGAAGGTGTGCAGATCCAGCTCGTCGGTGATGGGGATGCGGATAGGTTCCTCGTCTTCCATGGCGCGGAGAGCATTAAACCAGCGAAAGCCCATTTTGCCACAGCACATAGGCCCCGGTGGCAAAAACCAGCAGAGCAAAACCTTTTTGCAGCTTTTTGACGGGCAGGCGACTAGCAAAAAAGCTGCCAAGGAGTACACCCGCCACAGCCATCCCGGCAAACAGCAGCGCCAGGGGCCAATGCGCGGTCGCCTCTCCCACGTGACTGAAAAAGCCTGCGGCTGAATTGAAGGCGATCACCGCCAGGGATGTCCCAGTCGCGATCCGCTGCGGCAGGCGGGCAAATTTGATCAAGGCAGGCACCAGCAGAAATCCTCCACCGACCCCGATGAACCCGGTGAGCAGTCCTACCCCCGTCCCAGCCAGCAGACAGCGCAGCGGTCGGCATTCCGCTGGCAGAGCCAGCCCATCCGGGCGGCCTAACCACATATGCAGTGCCACCGTCAGCATGAGCAGCGCAAAAAGGCTCATCAAAACCGGCGCAGGCACCCAGGGTGTGAGCCGTGCGCCGACAGTGGCCCCGGCCATGCCAGAAAGGGCAAACAGCAGGGCTGCGCGAGCATGGAATTCTCCCGCCCGCGCCCGCTGCACTGCGCCCAACAATGCCGCGATACCGACCACAAAAAGACTCACCCCCACCGCCTCCTTCGCCGGCAGGCCCGCCACATACACCAGCACGGGCAGCGTGATGATGCTGCCTCCAGCCCCCGTCAGCCCCAGAGATAGGCCGATGAACAAAGCCCCCGAGATGGCAAGCGTATTCATGGCTGGCGGCGCTCCGGTTTCAGCAGGCGGGAAAACAGGCGGGGATACGCCTGCACCGCCCTCACAGGCCGGGCCCCACCAAGAACCGGGGGGGCCGCCTTTGCCCCAGGCAAGATGGCTCCCTCCCGACTTTGCCCATGGGGGGGGCGCACCCGGTGG
>DMMK01000310.1 GCA_003453085.1 Verrucomicrobiales bacterium | reverse complement strand
CAGCAGGCTGGGCCGCAATTCCAGCCCCACGACAAAAAGCATCATGACCACCCCGAATTCGGCGAAGTGCTGCACATCCTCCACCTCGCCCACAAGGCCCAGCAATGAGGGGCCAATGACAATCCCTGCCAGCAGATAACCCAAGACGGAACCCAGCCCCAGCCGCTTGGCAATGGGCACCGCCACGACAGCCGCAATAAGGTAAACAACCGCCTGGAAGAGAAATTCGGAAGACATAGAGCAAGGAAGCGCTGGAACTTAACAGCAAAAAAGGGTCCGAAAAGCCAAGCTATGGCACAACCAACCACCAAAAAGGCTGCTCTTCCACGGCACTTTTGGAGAATCCGGTGTGAGAACTGGCTCAAATTTGCACGAGCAATGCATTTTTGGATTCGAAATTCTTCCACCTTTCGGATTCACCAGAATGGAACCGAATTTTCAGAAACAAAGTTGCCCAAACGATACATTTCGCATTTTGCCTGACCTTACATCTCGGTTATTTTAACAAAACACATCCACTTATTACCAAGTGGGCCCGATATTTTAAAATAATCCCGAGATGCCACCGCCCTACTCCATCCTCACCGCCGAGTCTCCGGTGCTTCATCGGCGTGATTCGCATCTGCTAAGCGCCTTCGACGATCTGCTGCAAGACTTTCTGAGCAAAGGCGGACCGCAGCCGCAGGAGTACAGTGTGCTGAACCGGGCCGTGCGTCATCTGGGCGACTCGGTGCGCGGAGGCAGTGTGAGCCAGGAAGAAGTGTCCGAATACATCCGCGAGATCACCCGCATCCATCTACCAGGGACGATGCAGGCAGAGGCCCTGGAACGAAAGTATGGCTATAGCGGCGATTTCGAAATCATTGACCATATTTATACCCGCCGCACTCACACCGATGCCAGCCTGCGGCTCTGGGACCTTTATTTCCACAGTCAGGCCGCCCCCGTGGCGGTAAGAAACCGCAAAGCCTACTTTCAGGATCTCATGGAGACCCACTTGGCTGCTCACTCAGGGCGTGGCCCCCTGGCCGTGCTGAATGTCGCCAGCGGCCCGGCGCGAGATGTGCGAGAGTTTTTCCTCAACCACCCGGAGGCCGCCGTGCACATGGACTGTGTGGACATGGATGCCCATGCGATCGCCTACGCCCAGAATCTATGCTCTCCCTGGGAGTCCCAGCTTCACTTTCACCATCGCAATGTGCTGCGATTCGTCCCCACGCGGGGCTACGACCTCACTTGGTCGGCAGGACTTTTTGATTACCTCAGCGACCGTCTGTTTGTACATGTGCTGAAGGCGATGATGGCCGTAACGAAGCCAGGCGGCGAGGTCGTGGTGGGGAACTTCTCGGACTTCAATCCGAGCCGCGACTACATGGAGTTGCTGGGCCACTGGCAGCTCATCCATCGCAGCCGGGAAACCCTCACCGCCTTGGCAGCCCGTGCAGGTGCCTCGCCGGACCAAGTGCAGATTCATTGGGAGCCTGAGGGCGTAAATTATTTCTTACATATTCGTCGCTAGCCAAATAGGCACCAAACAGCACCAACATCGCGTCAGGATCAGTGTTCCTCGCAGGCGAATGATTGAGCTTTAAGAGTTTTAAAGAGGTCTAAAAGAAATAGTTGCCACGTTTTCTCAATTCAGTATAATTTACAAAAATTATACAAATTGTGACTGCTCTAGCTCAAAGCTCACCAAACACCGCTCCGCTGCATTTCCCTGCAGCTTCGCGGCAGGTGACGGTGACCCCTCGAGTGGCACCACCTTTGGACCCAGAAATCCTGGCCGCAGCAGAGAAGTCTGCCCGTTTTGAAGGAGAGCTACAGGACCTGAACATGCGGAACGCCAAGCTGGGCGCGTGGTTTGTCATGGTGCTTGTGCCTTTTTGCGCGGTACTGGACTGGCTGGCCTATCCTTCTCATTTTTGGGAGTTTGTGTTGCTGCGCATCCTCTGTTCAGCAATGTGCATCCCGCTGCTGCTGGCGTTGGACCGCCCATGGGCAGCTCGTTATCACCGTGTCTATCCCGTGATCCTGCCCTTGCTGCCAGCCATGGCCATCTGCCTGATGATTTATTTTTCGGGCGATGGCGGTTCCAGTTACTATGCGGGGCTGATGCTCTGCCTGGTAGGCACGTCCTTTGTCTTCCACTGGACCTTCCGCGAGATCGGCATCACGGTGGCGCTGGTCCTGCTGTTTTATTTTGCGGCCACGATACCTAACCTCAAATATGACGGGAACCTGAGTTCCATCGGCCTGTTCATCAACAACACGCTCTTCATTCTGCTGACCTGCGTGATCCTCTACTGCGGCAGCCGCCAGCATCACGCCATCCGTCTGCGTGAATTTGTGAACCGCTGCAAGGTGGAGGCGCAACGGGAGGAGCTGACCCGCCGCAATGAGGAGCTTTCAGCCACGCTGCAGCGCCTGCGCGAAACCGAGGCCCAATTGAACCAGAGCGAGAAGCTGGCCTCGATCGGACGGCTCAGCGCCGGCATCGTGCATGAGATCAACAACCCTCTTAACTTCGTCAAATCAGCCCTCTTCGTCCTGAAGAAGAAGACCCGCAACCTGCCGCCCGAGACAGTGGAGTCTATGGGTCAGATCTTGACGGATATTGGTGAAGGTGTGGACCGCGTGGCCTCCATTGTTTCGGATCTGCGCACCTTTGCCCACCCGGAAAACAAGGGTGCCTCCCCCATCAATCTGCATCAGGCCGTGGCCAAGGCCAACCGACTGATGGCCAAGCAGATCGGCGATGCACAGGCGGTGATGCACTGCGATGTTCCAACCGACCTGACTGCGCTGGGCGATGAAAATCACATCATCCAGATCCTGATCAACCTGATCCAAAACAGTCTGGACGCCCTGCAAGCTCATCCAGCCCCCGAGCTTTCCATCCGTACCTCCCGCGAAGGCGAGGATCTGCTGCTGCACGTGAGGGACAATGGCAGCGGCATCCCGGAAGATCACCTGCAGCGTATTTTCGATCCCTTTTTCACCACCAAAGAAGTCGGCCAGGGCATGGGCTTGGGGCTGAGCCTCTGCTACCGGATGATGCAGGGCATGAATGGCTCGATCACGGCCACCAGCCAAGTCGGCAGCCACACTGAATTTACACTCCGTTTTAAACCCGCCGCTGCCCCCGCTGCCGCATGAATTCGCCCGCCCTAGCTCCATATCACGTACTCTACGTGGATGATGAGGAAAAAGCCCTCCACTACTTCAGACAGATGTTTGAAGACGAGTTCGTCATTCACACCGCGAGCAACGCCGCAGAAGGCTACCGCATCCTGGAGTCCTATGGCACCCAGATCGGCGTACTGCTGACGGACCAGCGGATGCCCGGGGAAAGCGGGGTGGAACTAATGGACCGTGCCCGGCGGCTGAATCCCAATCTGGTCCGCATATTAGTCACCGCCTTTACCGACTACCAGACCGCCGTGAAAGCAGTGAATGAAGGCCGTGCCTACCGCTACCTGCACAAGCCACTGGATCCGGAACAACTGGCCACCGTGCTGCGCCAGGGAATGGAGTATTATCACACCCTGCAAGAGCGGGAGGGTCTGCTGACCCAGAATGCCGAGCACATCCGTACGACCTTGATGGCGGACCGGGTGGCCGGCATGGGCATCATGGCCGAGGGACTGAACCACCACCTGCGCAATGCGCTCACGGTGGTGCGGGCCTTTATTGACTTGGCCCCAATGAAACTCATGGAGGAAATCGACGCCCGGCCTCCGCGCGACCCGAATTTCTGGGTGGAAACCCAGCATCAGGCCCAGGCCCAGATCGAGCGCATCCAGACCCTGCTGAATCATCTGGCCCATGCATCCCATGCACGGAAGCTCAGCCGAAATGACACCGTGCATCTGCCGATGCTGCTGGAAAACATTCTGGGAACCTATCTGGGCCACTTTCAGGAGAAAAACATCCGCGTTGAGTTCGATATCTCCCCTGCCCTGCCGCCGCTGCTGGTGCATGAGGAACGCTTCCGCCAGCTCTGGCGGCTGCTGTTCATCGAAGAGATCACCCATCTGCATCCGGGCGACCGAGTCGTCGTGCGGGCACGCATGGAAAAAGACGCCACCGGGCAGGAGCAGGCGGTGATGATCCTGACTGACAATGGTGGCTGGGGTGCACAGGACCGTGCGGCGAACCTCTTTGACCCCTTCTTTACCCGCAGCCGCAAGCCGGATGACTTTGGGGTGAACATGATGGCCTGTTACGTGACCTTGCACCTGCATGGGGGCAGCATCGAAGCAAAACGGCTGGAGCCGCAGGGGCTAGAGCTCACCATGCGATTGCCACTGGATCCCACCCAAAGCACTCAGGAGGCCGACGATTTTTTTCTGCGCGCCACCCAGCATGAGCAGCGGTGGCAGAAACGCGAAGAACTGGCAGCCTAACAAAGAACGTTAAAGCAGGAGCCTGTAGAAGGACTCTTGCTTCGTTCGCTTCGGTGCTTCGCGTCATGATTCGCCCAGGACGGCACGCAGCTTGGCGGCCGATTCTTCCCACGCCGCATCCGCCATGGCAGG
>DMMK01000387.1 GCA_003453085.1 Verrucomicrobiales bacterium | reverse complement strand
GAGACAGACGGGCAATTCTGAATTCCTCCAGCGAATGAGTCCCTGCATCTACGAATCTGAAAATCTTTCAGAAAAATTCCGCCTATTTTTGATTCATCATTACCAAATGGTAAGGTGACTTTCGGGGTATTGTTTCGATATGGTGTGGTCGTTCGTGAATATCACGAATTTATCAAACTCCCCCACTTGATCCACACACACGGTTTCTGAATCGTCTATAACTTTCCAGTCCTGTCATGCGCCGCTACCTAGCATTTTCTTTCATCGTTCTCGCCCTAGCTGGCGCGATGACTGCTATGCTGAATGCCTATGCCGCGCAGACGATGCCTCACCCGCATCAAGGAAAAAATTCTGGGAGATCCACCGCTCCGGGGGGGGTTGGTGGGCACCAGTCGCAACTCTCGGCGGTACCAGGAAACATCTGATTTCTGGTGCCGCCGAGATCGTTCGCTTCATTAGCGAAGGGTCCGCCAGGCTTTTTCAAAGGCCTTGACCGAATTTCCAGCCGCACCATAGCGTGCCGTCGCATATTGCTGGGCCAGTTCCACCACCTCAGGCTTTTTCGCACGGAGGCGCTCTGCATAGGCCAGCGGGCCTTCATTGGCGCGCCGCGCTGGCAGGCCCAGACTTTCCAGATGGCGACAAAAAAGACGCCAAGTCTGCTGCCAGGGATCCAGATCCCGGGCGGGTCGGCGCAGCCAGGCGGCCAGAAGCCCGGCGACCAGGATGACCAGAAAAACGCAGATGATGAAAAGATACATCTGCTTCAGCCCGCTGAGCCCGAGCCAGCTCAACCAGCCAAACTGCGATTCCCCATCAAAATTGATGACCATTTTGTACCACTGGTAGTTTACATGTTCCCAAAGAAGCCGGACCTGCTCCATAGACCGCCACAGGAAGCTGTTGCGCTGCCGCTCCAGCGCCTCTTCCCCGCCTAGAAAATTTTGCAGGCCCAGATCCAGACGCCCTGGGGCCAGGGCAGCCGTAGGATCCACCCGCGTCCAGCCGCTGCCATCCAACCAAACTTCGGCCCAGGAGTGCGCATCGGACTGTCGCACGATCATGTGAGTGCCCGTCATGGACATTTCACCGCCGAGGTAACCCATGACCACCCGCGAGGGCACGCCAGCCGCACGCATCAAGGTAGCAAACGAGGCGCTAAAGTGCTCGCAAAACCCCACCCGGCGGTTCAGGAAAAACTCTTCCAAAGCTCCGGCCCCCAGATAGGACCCCGGCTCCAGCGTGTACTCAAAACCTTGGGTGCGCAGATACTCAAGCCCTGTCTGCACCACCTCCATGTCATTCGCAGCCCCGGAGCGCCATTTTTGGGCCAGTTTCTGAAGGCTGGCAGACAGTGAGGAGGGAACCTGCAGGGCGGCCTTGCGCTGATATTCTGGCAAAGGCTCCCAGACCATCTGAGGGCGGGACAACACCTCAAACTGACGCATTTTCCTCACCGTGTCGTGAGACTGGAGCAGCCGCTCCGAAGAAAGCTGATACGTGCTCCGGCCATCGCTCCCCCGAAGCGGGCAATCCAGGCCCGGCAGCCAGTATTGGCCGTGAGGTTCCAGGGTGATGGTCTGTCGGATATCGCCGGGCTGTGGTCGCCCTGCTGCAGGGGCATAACTCATCGGCAAGCCGCGTGTCCAGCTCAGTCCCTGGCAGTCCCAAAGCACCACGCAGCGCCAATAACGCTGGTTATTGACGGGCATGTTGCCGTCTGGGAACTCCACGCGGAAGGCCGTTTCTGTGCTGCGGGCCACCTGCAAAACCTTGCCCGGATCCAGCGAGGAAGGAACCCCTGTCACAGCCGTGCGACCAGACCCCAGGCGCACCAGGTAATCGAGACTTACCCGGGGGAAAGCAACAAAGAGCAGCAGCACCAAAGGCATCGCCTGCAAGATCAGCCGTCCTGTCAGCCGTGCAGGTGCCCATACACCGGGGACGCCGCGACGGAAACGCACCATGCAGCCAGTAATCATCATGTAGGAGACGAACATCAGCACCGACCGAGTGATGCTCTGGTCCGCCAACAGGCCACACAGGCATAAAAACCAGCCGATGATGGCAATGACCTGAAAATCATGCGGGGTGCGGGATTCCAGCATCTTCCCGCCCGTCAGAACAATCAGCACCGCAATGCCTGCCTCCATGGTCATTAGGTCTCCCTGGCTGGCATAAACCCCGGCCAATCCCAAGACGATGACCGAAAGCGGCAGCCAGCGGTATCGCACGGGCTGGGCGATGAGGCTGCGATACGACAAGCTCAAAAACAGCAGTACCAGGACAGGCAGGGCTACTAGATCCTGCAAAGGCAGCGCCGTGAGAAACAGCACGATGCTCAGCAGCGCCAACGGGCCCCGCGGCACACCCGCCCGGTGCTCATGACTGGCAGGCACTTTGACCGGCTTCGTCGTCTCCGTCGCCGTCATCCCGCCTGCATGCAGTTCCGCGAGGGCCGCCAGACAGCGGCGGGCATGAGATTCCCCCTGGCCAGAGGCGATCTCCTGCCCCGGCAACTTGAGCGAATAGGAAAGGCCCTGCTGCTCGCACATCTGAATCCAGCGAACGATCTGCCCGGCCCGTTCACCTGAAGGCAGTGAGAGGTTTTCCCAATCCATCGGAACAGTCTCACTCACTCCCCGGGCCCAGCTTTTTACCAGCAGCGGTCGGCCACGGGCCACCGCTCGCCAGTCGATGTGCTTGGGAGAATCTCCCGGCTGCCACTCACGCAATCCGGCAAAGTCATCCCCCTCACGGCTGGGCAGCGA
>DMMK01000111.1 GCA_003453085.1 Verrucomicrobiales bacterium | reverse complement strand
CTCCAGCATCCATTTGCTGGCCCCATAGGGGTTCACCGGGTCCTGGGGGTGGGCTTCGTCCATGGGCACCCGCACGGGATTGCCATACGTGGCACACGTGGAGGAAAAAATGAACCGGCGGCAGCCATGGCGTTGCATGGCCTCCAGCAGGACGAGCGGGGCGGCGAGGTTGTTCCGGTAATACTTCAGCGGATCCGCCACCGACTCCCCCACCTGGGCAAAGGCGGCAAAGTGCAGGACGGCCTCCGGCTGGTGGTCGCTGAAAAGTTCCTCAATGAGGGCGGCATCTCCCATGTCCCCATGCACAAAGGTCACCCGGTCCAGTGGCAGGGCCTCGCGATGGCCGAAGACCAGATTATCCAGCACGACAATCTTTTCCCCGAGGGTGAGCAGATGCCGGACTGTGTGAGAGCCGATGTAGCCTGCGCCGCCAGTGATGAGTAGGGTGCCTTTGGATGCCATGGCCTGCCCTTAGCCAGCGGCAGGGCAGACTGCAATACCAAATCCGGTGACTTTATCGCTGTTGACCGCTGCTTTCCCCCTCGCTAGCCTCGCGTCCTCTATGGAAACCGTCAGACTCGGCATCGTTGGACTCGGCAACATGGGCAAGGCCCATCTCGCAAACATTCGCGCCGGCAAAGTGCCCGGAATGCGTGTCACCGCCATGTGCGAAAGCGTGGGCACCCTGCCTGCCCAGCTGGAGGGTGAGCAGCCTTTCACGGATGTGAGCGCCATGATCAAGTCGGGCCGCATTGATGCCATCCTCATCTGCACGCCTCATTTCAGCCATACCACCATCGGCATCGAGGCCCTGCAAAACGGCCTCCACGTCCTCGTGGAAAAGCCCATTTCCGTCCATAAGGCTGACTGCGAGCGCCTCATCGCCGCCCACACGGACAAGAGCAAGATCTTCGCCGCCATGTTTAATATGCGCACCAACGCCTGCTTCAAAAAGGTGAAGGACCTCATCGACAGCGGTGAGCTGGGCCAAATCCGCCGCGTGCACTGGGAAGTGACCAACTGGTTCCGCACCAACTACTACTACGCGACGGGCGGCTGGCGTGGTACCTGGAAAGGCGAAGGCGGCGGCGTGCTGATGAACCAGTGCCCACACAATCTGGACCTGTTCCAGTGGATGTTCGGTGCGCCGAAGACCGTTCGCGGCTTTTGCCAGTTCGGCCGTTTCCATGAAATCGAGGTGGAGGACGATGTCACCGCCGTCATGCAGTATGAAAATGGCACCACTGCCACCTTCGTGACCTCCACGGGCGAGGCCCCTGGCGTGAACAAGCTGGAAATCTCCGCTGAAATGGGCCGCCTGACGGTGACCGACGGTGCTAAGATCCACTTCCAGCGCAACCGCCAGCCGATGAGCAAGTTCTGCATGGAAGCCGAGGCGGCTTTTGCGATGCCAGAAAGCTGGCACATGGAAATCCCGGTGGCCGAAAGCGGTGGTCAGCATGTGGAGATCCTGCAGAACTTCACGAATGCCATCCTGAAAGGTGAAAAACTCCTCAGCCCCGCTGAAGAAGGCATCCATAGCGTGGAACTGGCCAATGCGATCCTTCTGAGCACCTGGCAGGACAAGGCCATCGAGTTGCCGATGAGCGCCGCCGACTACGAGCGCATCCTCATCGAAAAAGGCGAGGCCAGCACCTTCCAGAAGACCAAGGTGGTGGCGAAAGCCAGCGCAGACGACTTCGCGAAGAGCTTCCGTTAACCAGTAGGAGCTTAAACAAAAAGCGGTGCCTTTTGGCACCGCTTTTTTGTGGCTTCGACGGGCAAGGGCGCTTCAGCCTTTGACGATCCTTGCCGTGACGAAGCACAGCACCCGCTTTTCGCCATCGGGGCCTTCATTGCCTGCGGGCGGCAGCAAGACGCCGAGGAGGGAGCTGCCACCGTCAGTGACGGCGGTAGATGTCTGCACTTTCATGGTGTAAAACTTGGGCATCACGATCAGTTCGCGTTCGCCTCCATCGGTGGGCAGGCTCAGTTGAGGTTCGTTGCCGAGATCAATGACAAATTCCGGGGCGATGTTCAGATCAATGGATTTGCCATCGGTGCCCACCACAGGATCCACCTCAAAACGGGCCCCGACGGGACGCATTTCAAAAGCGGTGGGAATCGGGACGTCCACTCCAGACAACCCAGCGGGCACGGCGGGGGCGTGTTTGGCCCGGCCAACCGGGGAATTGTATTCGGTGGCGTAGATGCGCTCTTTGACGGATTCGGCCACTGCACGCTGGCCGCTTTTGGTCGTCACATTCAGCGTGGCGGCGAGTTTGCTTTCACCGTCCTTGAGCAGGCGCTTCAGGGTGTCGTGCCACTCCAGACTGGAGGTGGGAAGTTTTTCGCCATGCAGGATTTCTGTGGCGATGGCCGGCGTAGTTTCGACAAAATCCACCGTGATTTGCAGGGTGGCTATCACAGGCTCCTGGGCAGCCAGGGGAGGGACGCAAAGAACGAGAAGGAGAAGCAGCGATTTCATAACGGCATCAGATCAGTGTTGGAACAAAAACTCGCGGGTGTTCAGCAGGGCCCAGGCGAGGTCTGGCAAGGCGGTGGTCGGGGATTCGCGGAGCCGAGCGAGAGAAATCCCGCGTTCAAATTCTAGCGGAGCGCGGCCCAGGGTGTCGAGAAAAAGCTGCTCCACCTGGGCTTCTGGGTTTGCCGCCGAACGGGCACTGGCGATGAGGTCGCTGTCGGCTGCGGTGGCCTCTTCAACGATGGGGCTGTCAATCATCAGCCGGGCCACGCCGTGGGACAGGGCAGGCAGACTTTCATCCGCCCATTCGCGTGAGCCTCGGCCGAGAATGCGCAGCGGGTGTGCCGGGGGCAGCACCTGGGGCAGTTGGGCGGCGGGCACCCGGCCATCCGTTTGCTTTGCAGCGGGCAGGCAGGAGATAAACTTGTCCCACACCACTTCGGCAGGCAGCCTGCGAATGATGGGGGCTGGCAAAAAACCTTCCAGCAGGGTGCCTTCCCGACCTGCCGGGGGGATCGCTTCGCGCTGGTAGGCCTGAGTGAGGGCGATGATGGACTGGAAACGCCCGATTTGATGATCGCAACGCTGGAACTCCTGCCGCAGCGCGGTGACGAAGCCACCCTGATCTTCGCGCATCCAGTCATGCATGAGAATGGAGGTGGAGGACGGGCTCGCACAGCTCAACTGCTGCTGGACCTCCTGGGGCGTGGCGGGCGTGCTAGAGCCCTCTCTGATACGGGCCGCGTCTGCCTTGGGTAGGGCCGGGGTGCCGAACATCCACGACCACACCCGCAGGGCGCTCATGCTGTCCATGCGTTCGCGATTGTCCTGGGTGAACCATTGGGCCAGGCGGCTGCGGATTTTTTTGGGGTCCGCTGCTGGATGCGAAGCCGCAGGGCGTGGCATAAGGAAAGATTCATCTTTTTCAAAGTAGATTAGGGCGGGCGTAACCACATCTCCAGGCTTACCATCCCGATAAAGATAGTGACGAGGAAGAAAGGTGCTGAGCGGAACTGGGCCTAACAGAAGGTTGGGGAATACTTTTCGCGCGCTCGCTGCATCCAGTCCGTCAGGTTGAGTCCACGCAGCTGGGCTGTCCGCAGTCGTTTCCGTCTTACGCCCCACCGGCTTGGCACCTGGAATCAAAGGTTTAAAAACAGGAGCTTCGGCAGGGGGGCTTTCGGCAAGGCGGGTGACGGCAAAGCAGGCGGCGAGTTCCAGGTAAACGCGCTGCGTGGTGTCGCCAAAAGGGTCGTCGTGGCAGCCTGCGCAGTGGATGGATTCCCCGAGAAAGGCGCGCACCGATTCAGTGGACGTCACCTGCGCGCAGCCAGAGTCTCTGAGGATGAAGCCGGTGGCCGGGTTCTGTGCCAGGCTGCCTTCGGCGGTGAGCAGGTCGGTCAAAATTTCGGGCAAGGGGCGGTCTTCACGGAAGGATTGGCGCAGCCAGTCAATGTAAGGTTGCTGGGAAGTCCCCATCACTTCATCTTTCACTCTCAGGGCATCCGCCATACGCAGGAAACGATGGTCTGCGGCAGCGGACTGGGCCTGGAAGTTGCTGATCACACGCTCTCTTTTGTCCGGCTTTGCATCGGTAAGGAAAGCCTTCAACTCAGCGGCGCTCGGCAGTCTGCCCAGCACATCCACGGATAGCCGACGCAGGAAGGTCGCATCATCGGCCACGGGTGGAATCGTTGTCGGGGTAACAGGGGGGCGAGAGCTTTTTTGCTCCATGGCCAGTTCCATGGCCTGCTGCACTGCCAGCGCCCGTGTCAGCGCTGCATCCAGACGGGCGGCAGCCGCCCGGGCTTCGGCATCAGGGGGCGCAGGACCGTCCGTGAGGGTATTGCCTGCGAGGCTGGAGGTGAGAAAAAGACAGGCGGCAAAGGTTCTCATGCCTCTAGCAACGGCCCTGCCGCACATTACTTAGAGATATTGCTGGGAATGGAGGGCTCGACAAGGAGCGCTGCAAAAATGAAGGGCCGTGCTAGGCTGGCGGCCCTGTGCTGCACGCTGTTAACCCAGACTTTACCGTTCTCGATGAAACCGACGACTACATCGTCGTGGACAAACCTGCGCCTTTGCAGGTGCATCCCAGCACACCCAATGGCACCTGGACCCTGTGGCATGGTCTGAATGGCCTGCTCGCCTATGAAATGGCCAATGGCGGGCAGATTTCCATCATCAACCGGCTGGACCGGGAAACGAGCGGGACGGTGCTGGTGGCCAAGAACCAGGCTTCCGCGCGGCGGTTTGGCATCGCCATGCAGGAGCGTCAGTTTCACAAGACTTACCTGGCCATCGTGCATGGTTGGCCCGCCTGGCAGGCGCTGGACTGTGAAGGTCCCATTCTGCGCAAAGGCGACATCACAGAGTCCCCCATCTGGGTAAAACAGATGGTACACCCCGAAGGTGCTGCCTGCCAGACACGATTCCGGCTTTTGCAGACGGTGGAGCATGGACAGGCTGGGCGGTTGGCCTTGGTGGAGGCCTCGCCCGTGACGGGGCGCATGCACCAGATCCGTGTGCATCTGGCGCATCTCGGCCATCCCATTCTGGGGGATAAAATCTACGGCGCGGATGAACGCTGTTATCTGGATTTCATCGAGACCGGCTGGACGCCAGACCTGGAAAAGCGACTGCATTTTTCCCGGCAGGCTTTGCACTCCTGCCGGCTGGAAGTGGAGTCGCCGGACTTTCACCATGTTTGGGAGGCCCCCCTGCCTGCGGAAATGCAGCGGTGGCTGTCCTGACGGTGGCCTGGCCGGATAACTAACTATGGGATCAGGGAAACGGCCTTGTAGCAGCGGTGCTCCAGCAGTGAGGACTTCAGGCCGCGCACCTCGGGGCGGCTGAGGTGGTTGCGCACGTAGTAGTAGAGGGGGATCATGGGCAGCTCCTCCAGTAGCAGGGTTTCAGCTTCGGCCAGCAGGGCCAGGCGTTTCTTGCTGTCGCCTTCGCGCAGGGAGGCCTGCATGAGTTCATCATAGCGGGGGTTGCTCCAGCCGGTGTTGTTGTTGCCATCGCCCTTTTGCCAGATGCTGAGGAAGGTGTACGGGTCCAGGTAATCACCCACCCACCCGGCGCGGCAGATTTGGTAGTCCAGCTTGCGCTGGTTTTCCAGATAGACACCCCAGTCCTGATTCAGCACGCCGGCGGGGATGTTGAGGTTCTTTTTCCACATTTCCTGGATGGCCTCGCCCACGGTGCGGTGAGACTCCATGGTGTTGATAAGGATGTCGAATTTGGGAAACCCTTTGCCATTGGGGAAGCCCGCTTCGGCCAGCAGGCGGCGCGCTTCGGCGGGATCGAACTTGATTTGGCCGGGGCTCACGTAGCCTTCGCCTGCACCTGAGGGGGTAAAGCCGAGCGCAGGCTTTTGCCCCCCGCGCAGCACGTTTTGGATGAGCGCCTGCTGATCCACTGCCAGCACTAGGGCCTTGCGCACGCGGGGATCATTGAAGGGCGGCTTGGTGACGTTGATGCGGTAAAAGTAGGTGCCCAGCATGGGGTCGGCATGAAAGACCTTGGGCTCCTTGGTGCGGTAGTGGTCCAGCTTGGAAAGCGGCACCGTGTTAGTCACGTGGATCTGGCCATCGCGAAAGGCGCGTTCCTCCGTGGCATCGCTAACGATGGGGATGAACTGGATCTCATTCAGCTTCACGGTGGCGGCATCCCAGTAGTGTGGGTTGCGATTCACGGTGATGGAGTGGGTGTAGCGCCATTCCTTGAGCTTAAAGGGGCCATTGCCCACCAGGTTGCCCACGCGGGTCCAGGGCGTGTCTTTATCGGTCATTTTGCCAAAGCGCTCAATCACGTGCTGCGGCACTGGGTGCCAGGAGTAGTGCTTGAGCATGGAGGGCAGGTAAGGGGCCGGGCCTTTGAGGATGATCTGCAGCGTGTGATCATCCAGCGCCTTCGCGCCCACTTGGGTGAAGTCTTTGACCGTGCCCTTATTATACTCCTCCGCATTCAGCATGGGATAAAGCATGGGCGCATAGGGCGCGACGAGATCGGGCGAAAGGATGCGCTGAAAGGAAAAGAGGAAATCCCGTGCCGTCAGCGGCGTGCCATCGCTCCACTTGCCCTCGGGGCGCAGGTGAAAGGTCCAGGTGATGAAGTCCGTCGTTTCCCAGTGCGTGGCTGCGCCGGGGCCATTGGCATCGGGGTCCTCCACGGTGGTGGCCACCAGGCCTTCGAAGAGGGCGTCGAAGAGGTGATGCTCTGGAGATCCCGTGGCCATTTGGGGGTCCATCGTTTCCGGTTCAGATCCGTTCCCAAGGATGAGGATGCCTTGCTCCGTGGCGGCAGAGATGCGCGTGGGCCGATGAGTGCGGGACTGATGAAAAGCAGTCACTGCCCCGATCAGGCCAGTCAAAATCAAAGCTCGTATGATCCAGGCTCTCATGCGTTATTTAGGGTGGGGGACGCGCTCCAGCTTGTCAAGACGCCCCGTGCCTCAAGCCTTCTTCCTCAAGGAGCGGGACTTGCCAAGTCCTGGCATCTAGCTCCACAAACTCGGAGCGTCTCAGAATACGCCGCACAGAGGCAAGACGCCAGACCTTCACCACAATTCCC
>DMMK01000109.1:6393-14667 GCA_003453085.1 Verrucomicrobiales bacterium | reverse complement strand
GAGCAGTCTGGAAGGCCTCCTGCCGATGGCCTCGGCCACCCTGCCTTTCATCCTCCTGATCATCGCCACCTACCGCCTGGATTTGGCCAACCCCACACCGGTATTCACCCTCGGCCTGCTGCTGTCTCTGGGATTGCTGGTGCTCATGCGCCTTTCCCGCCTGCCAGCCCTGGGTCTGGCAGCGCTCGTCTGCATGTGGTTGCTGGAATACACTTGGCTGGATCTGCATCCGAGGGTTTCCATCACCCAGCCTTGGATGGCCCTGGGCTGGTTCATTGGCATCGCCACCCTCTTTGCCAGCTACCCGTTTGTCTGGAAAGCCCGCTTCCAAGAGGTGGCGCTTCCCTGGGTGGTCTCTGCGGTCACCTGGCTTCTGCAAGGATTCCTGATCTACCAGGTCTGCTCTCATCTGCCAGTCCTGGAAAACCGCATGGGCTGGGTACCTGCCCTGCTCGCCTTGCCGCCGCTGGCCTCGCTTTGGGCCGTTTTGAAAATGCAGGCCCCAGCACCTGGAACAGAAATTCACCGGCTGGTCCGCAACAGCCAGCTGGCCTGGTTTGGCGGTGTGGCCCTGGCCTTCATCACCCTCATTTTTCCCGTCCAGTTTGATCATCAGTGGATCACTCTCGGCTGGGTGCTGGAAGGGGCTGCTCTTTGCTGGCTCTTCACCCGCGTGCCACATGAGGGTCTGCGCCGGGTGGGCGTTGGCCTGCTGACCACCTCCTTTGTCCGGCTGGCCTTAAACCCCGCCGTGCTCAGCTACCAAGAACGCAGTGACACTCCTCTCTGGAACTGGTTTTTATACATTTACGGCATCTCCGCGCTGGCCATGTTCGCCGCCGCCTGGTGGCTCGCCCCGCCTCGCGACCGTCTTGATGGTCTCAATCTCCGCGCCATCCTTTGGAGCTTTGGCGGCGTCTTGATATTCCTGCTGATGAACATCGAGATTGCTGACTGGTTTACCCTGCCCGGCGAGCGTTTCATCTCCATGGATTGGGGCGGCAACTTCGCCCGCAGCATGACCTTCAGCATCGCCTGGGCCCTTTATGCCCTGGCACTACTCATCATCGGCTTCCGGCTGGATGCCAAAGCTGCGCGCTATGCAGGGATCGGGCTGATGGGCATCACGCTGGTGAAGCTGTTCTTCCACGACCTCGCCAACATCGAAAGTATTTACCGCATCGGCGCGCTCATCGTCGTCGCCATCATCGCCCTTGGAGCCTCGTTCCTGTATCAGCGCTTTTACGCGCGGCAGGAACGGGAACGCTGACACTTGCCCAGCCCCTGTCGCCATTGGAGGTGAACTTCAGGCCTCCTCAGGCTGCGGCAAAGCGGTGTCATCTGTCCGGCTTTTTTTCGCAAGACGCGAGAGCGTGATGGCAAAGACGAACATCAAGACGATGCAGAAGATTCCGGAAGCGATCAGCTTTTCCACGGACGGCTTGTTGATGTTAAAGTAGAGCAACTGGCCGATGTTGAGGAGGACGACGCCGCGCAACATCCACTCCACATTCATCTTGTGCAGGATGTAGGAACCAAACGGTGCCATGAAAAGAACCACCGGGTACGCGCACAGCCAGGTGCCCACCTGGTCATGCGTCAGTCCGGCATCGACAAAGTGACGGTAGCCATAGCCGAGCACGCTCATGGCGGCCATGATCATGATGCTCAGATGGGTGGCCACCTTTTCATTCATGCTGAAGCGGGTGACCAACAAGGTATAGAGAATGATGTCTGCCCCCGTGCCGAAGAGGCTCGCGCACATGCCCGCAACCAGCAAAATGACACCCAGATAAACGGCATCCCAACCGCCTCGGAATTCCAGTGATGTCCGAGATCCACGGTGGCTGCTGTAAATGTAAGCGATGGCAAAGGTGGTGATGAGGCTCAGGAAAAGGGCCTGGATGATATACACCGGTATTGTCTGCAAGGTCAGCATCCCTATGACAAACCCCACAAACGCCACCGGGATGAAGTACAGCATCGGCTTGTAAGCCCTCAGCACACTGTCCCGATGACTGAGGATGAAAATGCTGGCGCTGGTCATGCCGATGCTTTGGATCATCAGGCTGAAGTCACGTGCAATGACACGGTCAATGTTGAAGAAAATGCTCAGCACCGGAAACGCAACGGCACCTCCTCCCTCCGGCGTCAGCCCCGCGACGAAGGCCCCAAGCACCATGATGGCTGGGTAATGTAGGTGCGACGCCAGAAACGACAGGTCGGAGAACGAAAAAAACAGACCCGCCCAGACAATGAGCATGATGACAAACCAAACCGTGAAGACTTTGCTGCGAAACATACCGCAGGCTTGTCAGCAGAACCGCGGCCATCAATCGGCAAACCTACGGTCTGTTTATGCTATTTCACGTTACTGGTGATACCCGCTCAGCATAAAACAGCTCTCGAATTTTTTTGCGGGCGCATCGCCAAAAAAAGGGCGGGATTTTCATCCCGCCCTTCATGAGGTTTTAATCTGTTGAGAACAGCCTAGCCGGTCTTACGCAGTGGCGAGGTCTTCACCCACGGCGAAGCGCACGAAGCGGCGCACGACGAGGTTTTCACCCAGCTCGGAGATTTTGCTCTTCACAAAGTCACCGATGGTCTGGTCAGGGTTCTTGATGAACGGCTGCTCCAGGAGGCACTGGTCAGAGAAGATTTTATCAATCTTGCCCTGGATGATTTTTTCAGCGATTTCAGCAGGCTTGCCCTTGATCTGGTCAGCAGCGATGTCGCGCTCCTTGGCGATGAGAGCCTCAGGGATCTCTTCGCGACCGAGGAACTTGGGGTTCGCGGCGGCGATGTGGAGGGAGATGTCCTTGACGAAGGCCTGGAAGATTTCGTTGCGAGCGACGAAGTCGGTTTCGCAGTTCACTTCGATGAGCACGCCGATGCGGCCTGCCATGTGGATGTAGGAGGCGATGATGCCTTCCTTCGTCTGGCGGTCGGCCTTCTTTTCAGCCTTGATGGTGCCTTTTTTGCGAAGGATGACTTCGGCCTTTTCCAGGTCGCCATCGGCTTCCTTGAGGGCAGCTTTACATTCCATCATGGCGGCATTCGTTTTTTCACGAAGGGCCATGACGACTTTTGCGGAGATTTCAGCCATGTGTCGGGATGGGGAGGGGGTGGAAAATTACTTCTTCAGTTCAGCAGTCGCGGTGATGACGGGGTCGATCAGCTTCTGCAGGATGATGCGGATGGAGCGGATGGCGTCGTCGTTAGCGGCGATCGGGTAGTCCACTTTGTCTGGGTCGGCATTGGTGTCCACGAGGGCCACGATCGGGATGCCGAGGCGGCGGGCTTCATGAACGGCGATGTGCTCGCGAGCGGAGTCCACGATGACGACGGCGTCTGGGAACTTGTCCATGCCGCGCACGCCACGAAGGTTGCGCTCCAGCTTGATGCGCTCGCGGTTCAGGGAGGCGAGTTCCTTCTTGGACATGAGTTTGAACTCAGGCTTCTTCTCGATCTCTTCCAGATAGCCAAGGCGGGCGACGCTCTTGCGGATGGTTTCGAGGTTCGTGAGGGTACCGCCCAACCAGCGATGGTTCACGTAGAACTGGCCGCAGGCTTCGGCTGCTTCGCGGATGGCTTCCTGAGCCTGGCGTTTGCAACCGACGAAAAGGATGCGCTTGTTTTTGCGGGCGAGTTCGGAAAGGAACTCAGCGGCGACGTCGATCTGCTTGATGGTCTCCTCGATGTTGAGGATGTGGATCTGGTTGCGGGAGTCGAGGATGAAAGGCTTCATCTTCGGGTTCCAACGCTTGGTTTGGTGACCGAAATGGACTCCGGCTTCGACGAGTTCTGCGAGTGCTTGGGACATGTAGGTATTAGAAGGGCCGATCTTCCGCACGTTTTGCTCAGGGAGCAGACGCTCAATGCCGGGGTGGCACAGATCCGAAAGAGGGGCGAGTTGAGGTTAAATTCCCTGATCCTGGGCAACCGTGCCTGGGAAAAGGGGCGCAAAAGTAGGGGCAGAAGCCAATTCGGCAAGTGCTTTTTCGTGGCGCGGGTGTCACGGAAGCGGGCATCAGGCTTTGTAGAGGCCCCGGAGAGACCTTTGCAGTCTCCAAACTGCCGACATCTGGCCACGGCGGACGGTGCGTATTGTTTGCAGGTGAAGCGACGGCCTTGTTTGACAAGGTGCGCAGCCCCCCTTTGATTAACACTACTATGTCCAACCCCGAAGATTTCCCCAGCTCCATCTCGCCCAGCAATTACATTGTCCCCGTCGTGATCGAAAGCGAAGGACGCATGGAGCGCTCCTACGACATCTATTCTCGCCTCCTGAAGGACCGCATCATTTTCCTCGGCAGCGATGTGAATGACCAGGTGGCGAACGTCATCATCGCCCAGTTCCTCTTTCTGCAGATGCAGGATCCCAAGAAGGACATCCATTTTTACATCAACAGCCCTGGCGGCTCCGTGACAGCCGGTCTGGCCATCTATGACACGATGCAGTTCGTCACCTGCGACGTGAACACCTACTGCATCGGCATCTGCGCCAGCATGGGTGCTGTGCTGCTGGCCTCCGGCACCAAGGGCAAGCGTTTTGCCCTGCCGAACAGCGACATCATGATCCACCAGGTCTCCGGCGGTGCCCGGGGCACGGCCAGTGACGTGGAGCGCACCGTGGACTTCATGTACAAACTGAAGCGCCGGCTCAACCGCATCCTCGCGCACCACTGTGGCAAGACCCCTGAGGTGATCGAGCGCGACGCGGACCGTGACAATTACATGAGCGCTGAAGAAGCTGCGGCCTACGGCCTGGTGGACAAAGTGCTGCAGAGCAATCGCGAGCTGCCGACGGTGGCAGCCTAAAGCGGCTTCCAAGGCAGTGATGCAGGTCAAGAAAGGGGCATGGCTCCTGCTTGACCTGTTTTTTTGACGTTTTCTGCCGGGATTTCACCTTTTCCGGCCACGTCTTCTCCTTCCTTGCCTGCTTGACTCCACCACCCCATTGATGCGACACTGAGATATGCCTCGCGCTTCGACCGTTACCTTGTGCTCCTTCTGTGGCAAAAGCCATGCGGAGGTGCGCAAACTGATCGCTGGGCCTGGGGTTTACATTTGCGACAACTGCATCGGCGTGTGCAAGGCCATCCTCGACAAGGAAGCTGCGCAGGAATCCGAGACGATGCCGGCGCTGTCCGTGCCGAAGCCGGCCGACATCGCGGCAATTTTGGACCAGCACGTCATCGGCCAGTCGCAGGCCAAGAAGGTGCTGAGTGTGGCGGTACACAACCACTACAAGCGCATCCTGCATAGCCAGCAACTGGCGGCCAAAAAGGAAGGCAACGCCCGCAAGTTGCCGGGGCCGGACGATGTGGAACTGGAAAAGAGCAACGTACTGCTTCTGGGCCCCACAGGCTGCGGCAAAACATTGCTCGCCAAAACGTTGGCAAAGATTTTGAATGTGCCGTTCAGCATCGCGGATGCGACGACGCTGACAGAGGCCGGTTATGTGGGTGAGGATGTGGAAAACATCATCCTGCGCCTGCTCCAGTCTGCAGACTATGACATCGCCAAGGCCGAGATCGGCATCATCTACATTGATGAGATTGACAAAATCGGTCGCACGACCAGCAACGTCAGCATCACTCGGGATGTGTCTGGTGAAGGCGTGCAGCAGGCACTCCTGAAGATCATCGAAGGCACCGTTTGCAACGTGCCGCCTCAGGGCGGACGCAAGCACCCGCAGCAGGAGTATATCCAGGTGAATACCGAGAACATCTTGTTCATCTGCGGTGGCGCCTTTGTCGGCCTGGAAGACATCATCAAACGCCGCAAGGGCAAGCAGACTCTCGGCTTCAATATGGCCACCCTGTCGCCCGAAGAGGAGAAAAAAGGCCCGATGGTGGTGGAGCCGGAAGACCTACTCGGCTACGGACTCATCCCCGAATTTATTGGCCGTCTGCCCGTCATCTGCTCCCTGGAGGCCCTGACCGAACAGGAACTCGTGCGCGTACTCACCGAGCCGAAAAACGCCCTGCTGAAGCAGTATGCGAAGCTCATGAACATGGACGGGGTGGACCTCAACATCAATAAAGAGGGCCTGCTAGCCATGGCCCGCGAGGCCGTCAAACGCGGCACCGGCGCGCGTGGCCTGCGCAGCATCTTCGAGCGCATCATGCTGGACGTGATGTATGATGTACCCAGCCGCATGGATGTTCGTTCCGTCTCCATCAATGAAGCCGTGGTGAAGGGCGAGCGCCCACCGATCTTGCGCAAGCGCATCGAGCGGAACGCGGCGTAAGCAGCCCCGCCTCGTCACTCGGGGCAGTCGTCTGCATCGCCCCTTTTGTTTGCTCCTGGTCGGCCATTTTTTGCTCGCCATAGCCAGCGGAACCTTCGACAAATGCAAGCCTGTTAACCGGACTGGCGTTGACCTGCCGAACCAAGGTTACCCGCCCTTTTACCGCTACCCTACTGATCATGATCCGTTACCTCCTGCCCCTTGCCTTTTTGACTGCCAGCCTGCGGGCTGATGAGGCCGCCACCCCGGTGGCGCAGATCAAAGTGAAGAAGGATTTCCGAGTCGAACTGCTCTACACCGTGCCGAAGGCAGAGCAGGGATCCTGGGTCAGCATGTGCTTGGATGACAAAGGCCGCCTGATTGCCTCTGACCAGTACGGCCCGCTCTACCGTATCACCCCGCCCGCGCTGGGCGGCAGCCCTTCGGAGACGAAAATTGAAAAGATGGATCTGCCCATCGGTGCCGCCCAGGGCATGGCTTTTGTGAAAGGGGCGATCTATCTCCAGGTGAATGGCGATGAGTATCAGGGCCGTGGTTTGTACAAGGTCAGCGACAGCAATGGAGATGACACTTTTGACAAAGTCGAACTGCTGCGCGGTTACACCGAGCGGGCGGGCGAGCACGGCCCCCACTACGTGGTGCCTGGGCCCGATGGCGAGAGCATCTACGTTATCGTGGGCAACCAGACACCGCTGACTGAATTCAGCAATAGCCGCGTGCCCGCCGTGTGGCAGGAGGATATTTTGCTGCCGCGCATCTATGGCCGTGGTTTCATGAAGGATGCCCTGGCCCCACGTGGCTGGGTGGCCAAGGTCAGCCTGGATGGCAAGCAGTGGGAGCTCATCACCACCGGCTTTCGCAACCAATACGGCGCGGCCTTCAACCATGAAGGCGATCTCTTCACCTATGATGCCGACATGGAGTGGGACATGAGCCTGCCCTGGTACCGCCCCACCCGCGTCTGCCAGGTGCTGAGCGGAAGCGAATTCGGCTGGCGCAACGGCTCCGCCAAATGGCCTGTGCGCTGGGAGGACGGCGTGCCGCCGGTCACGGACATCGGCCCCGGTTCTCCCACGGGGACGCAATTTGGTTACGGGGCAAAATTCCCGGCCAAGTATCAGGAGGCCTTCTTCATCAATGACTGGAGCTATGGCAAGATGTACGCCGTGCATCTGCGCCCTGATGGAGCGGGTTATGACGCCGATTTCGAGGAGTTCATCAGTGCCCAGCCTCTGCCTCTCACTGATCTGGTCGTAAATCCGAAGGATGGTGCGATGTACTTTGCCATCGGCGGACGCAAGACCCAGTCCGCGCTCTATCGTGTGACTTACACCGGCAGTGAATCCACCGCAGCCGCCCCCATGAAACTGGAAGGAGAAGCGAAAAAGCTGCATGCCCTGCGCCGCAGCCTGGAGGCCTTTCACGGCGTAGCCAATGCAGAAGCCCTCGCGGCAGCGTGGCCACACCTTGGCAACACCGACCGCCTCATCCGCAATGCCGCGCGCATCGCCATCGAGCACCAGCCTGTGGCCTCCTGGAAGGATAAGGCGTTAGGCGAAAAGGAACCGCGCGCTGCCCTCACCGCGCTCATGGCCCTGATCCGCCATGGCTCCCCCGAAGACCAGCCGGCCGTCATCGCGGCCCTCGACAAGATCCCTCTCGAAGGTCTGGACCTCCTGGGCCAGACCACCCTGCTGCGCAACTACAGCCTGGCCTTCCTGCGCCTGGCCCAACCAACGATGGAACAAAAGAAAAGCGCCATCGCCCGCTTTGCCCCTCTCTTCCCTCACAAAGACTTCGGCCTCAGCCAGGACCTGTGTGAGATGCTCGTTTACCTCGGCGATGAAGGGGTGGTGGCCAAGACCGTACCTCTGGTGAACAGCAGCCCCACTCAGGAGGAGCAGATCGGTTATGCCAAAAGCCTGCGCTTGGCCAAAACCGGCTGGACCCCGGCCCTGCGTGAGGAGTTCTTCAAGTGGTTCCAGCGCGCCGGCACCTACACCGGCGGGGCCAGCTTT
>DMMK01000109.1:0-6377 GCA_003453085.1 Verrucomicrobiales bacterium | reverse complement strand
ATCCTGGAGGCCAAGCCCGAAGCCAAAGCGCCCACCTTTGCCGCCAAGCCCTTGAGCTTTATCAAAAACTGGACCGTGGCCGATCTGGAGAAAGTCATGAACGTGGGCCTGGAAGGCGGGCGCAACTTTGAAAACGGACGCAACAGCTTTGGGGCCGTGGGCTGCTACGCCTGCCATCGCTTCAACTTCGAAGGCGGAGCTATCGGCCCCGATCTCACCAGCGTCAGCGGCAAGTTCGGTCCTAAGGATCTGCTGGAGTCCATCATCGAACCCAGCAAGGAGATCAGCGATCAATACGGCAGCATGGACTTCAAAATGAAGAACGGCAGCCTCGTCGTGGGCCGCATCATGAACCTGAAGGAAGACACCCTGATGGTGAACGTGAACATGCTGGACCCCAATGCCATCCAGAACCTGAAACGCGGTGACATCGCCAGCATCGAGCCAAGCAAAATCTCCATGATGCCGCCCGGGCTCGTGAACATGCTGAAGGAGGACGACATCCTCGACCTCCTCGCCTACCTGCTCAGCAAGGGCGATCCAAAGCATCCGTATTTCCGGACGAAATAGTTTCATCCATGAAATCAGCCATTTGCGTCTTCCTGATCCTGTCTGTCACGATAGCCTCGGCTCTTGAGGGATGGAGGAAGGTTGTGCCCGTCAAATCGACGACACCTTTGCTAGGAGTCATCAAAGTTGAACCTGTCAGCGACAACGGGACAGAAGCTGTGGTGCGTGTCACCAACGAGACAGGTGAATCCCTTTCCTACAGCGGATACAACGAAAAGCGCCCTCAAATGTTTTTTGAAGAGTTGCGCGAAAGCCGATGGGTGGACACTCAGTGGGACTGGTGCGGCAGCGGAACGTACTCTTACACCCTCGAGCCAAAACACTCAATGCTCGTCCATATTGCAGAACGTCCTTCTCAACAGGTTCGAGCTTATACATTGTTTTATTCGATAGATCTAAAGAGGTCTGTCCTTGTGCAACTTTTTGGTTCTCCCTAATGATTTAGGCAGGTCGTCACCTCCATTTGTTTGGCAATTTCTCCGGCACCATGAAACCCCTCCGCACCCTCACCGCCTGCATTTCCATCTTGGCCCTCGTTTCCTGCCAGTCATCCGTCCGGATGACGGCTCTGGACAGGGCGCTGGTGAAGAAAACGGTGACACCGACAAGCGATGGCGGAGTCCAAATTCAGATGGAAGGCACGTTCCTGGTGAATCCAACAGCGGCAGTGGAAACCTTCCACACGGTGGCCGAACAAAAGATGGGCGGCAGGCCCTACCGCTACCAGTACGCCCTGGATAAAAAGCAGATTACCCGGACGAAGCCAGTTGCAGGTTCGGGCTCAGCCTCCTCTTCCATTGTTCCCATGTTCTACGGCCCCGTGGGCTCCAGCGGAGCCAGCTTTGGCGAGGCAGCCTTGATCATCGGCTCCATCGCGCTCATTGTGGAATTGGTGGATCTGGCGACGAAGGATGATGAACCCGCTCCAGCGGCCTCCACCGCCACTGCCAGCACTCCTGCGGCGCCCCAGACGGAGACGGTGCAAACACGCATCCTGCAGGTAAGCGGCACAGCGGTGCCCATCGCCCCCGTAGCCTTGGATCGCGCCCGGCTGGTGGAAGTCATCGTGCCCGACGCCTCACCTGCCATTGGCCGCCTGAAACCGCAGGTAGCAAAAAGCATCGCCAACAGCGTCCGCAGCAGTTTTGAAAAACTGGGCCTCCAGACTCTTGTGAGCGAAAGTCCCAAACAGCAGGGCTATGTCGTGCGCTGCGCCGTGCTGCGCGCCCAGGGAACGTACGTGACCTACTCCAATGTTACCGTCGAGCTGACCGTGCAGGACCGGCGCACGGGGCGGGAGCTCACCCGCATGGTCGTCCAGATGGCGGAAAAGCCGCTGGATCTCAAAGCCCAGACGGAACGCCAGACCACCGGGGTGGCCACCACCCAACTGACAAAAGCGGTGGATGCGAAGCTGAAAGCCTACGTGAAGTAAGAACCGGTCTAGACCGGTTTCCAAAAAGATTGTCTGATTGAAAAGGCGGGCGCGGTGGGATGAGTGGCAAGGCAGGAGCGCAAGCTGCTATCTTCATGATAACAGCCAAGCGAATAACGCCGCCAATCGTCCCACCTCGTCGCCACTTTTCGGACAAGGTTTTTGGAAACCGCTCTAATAAAAAAAAGTGAGGCCCGCGAGTGGCCTCACTTCAGAAAGGGTCAAGTTACTCAGACGTTGAAACGCCATTCGACGACGTCTCCGTCGCGCATGACGTATTCTTTGCCTTCGATGCGCAGCTTGCCAGCCTCACGGGCTTTCGCTTCGGAACCGAGCGTGGTGAGGTCGTCAAAGTGGACGATCTGGGCGGCGATGAAGCCGCGCTCGAAGTCGCCATGGATGACACCTGCGGCCTGGGGGGCCTTCATGCCTTTGGTGATGGTCCAGGCACGGGTTTCTTTCTCACCGGTGGTGAGGTAGGTCTGCAGACCCAGGAGGGAATAGACGCTCTTGATGAGGAGGTTAACGCCGCTGTCTTCCACACCGAGGTCGGCCAGGTAGGCTTTGGCTTCGTCTTCAGGCAGTTCACCCAGCTCGCTCTCGATGGCGGCACTGACGACGGTGGCGCTGGCAGCGTGGGCGTGTTTGACGTATTCGCGCACCTTGGCCACCTGGGGGTGTTGATCGGGGTTTTTAGAGGCCTCGGCCAGCTCTTCTTCGGAGACGTTACAGGCGTAGATGCAGGGCTTGCCACTGAGCAGGAAGAAGCTCTTGAGGAGTTTCTTTTCCTCGTCGTTCAGCTCCAGCGTCACGGCGGGCTTCATGGCATCCAGGTGAGGCAGCAGCTTTTCACACAGGGCGTGTTCGGCCTGCGCTTCTTTGATGCCGCGCTTGGCGTCCTTATCGGTGCGGGACTTGCGCTTGGACACGCTGTCCATGTCGGCCAGGATGAGTTCGGTATTGATGACCTCGATGTCGCGGATGGGGTCCACGCTGCCGTCCACGTGGGTGATGTCGCCGCTTTCAAAGCAGCGGACGACGTGGACGATGGCGTCCACTTCACGGATGTGGCTGAGGAATTTGTTGCCTAGGCCTTCGCCCTGGCTGGCACCTTTGACCAAGCCGGCGATGTCCACGAACTCGATGGCTGCGGGCACCAGTTTCTGGGAGCCGCTGAGCTTGGAAAGCACCGCGAGGCGCTCATCCGGCACGACGACGACGCCCTGGTTGGGCTCGATCGTGCAGAAGGGATAGTTCGCAGCCTCCGCCTTGCGGGTGCGGGTGACAGCGTTGAAGAGGGTGGATTTGCCTACGTTGGGCAGGCCGACGATTCCAGCTTGAAGCATAAGGGCGCTGAGGATAGCGGTCTAAACCCCGCGTGCGAACGAAAAGTGAGGCTCATTCCATTCTGCGGTGCCAGAGCGTAAAGCCATCTCCCACTTGCCGGAGGCTGGCTGCGCGACAGATTTGTCACATGCAGCCCCCGTCTCCATCATTCCGCCTTCTCCAGCCTGAGTCCTGGCAGAAGGTGCTGGCAGAGAGCTGCGCCCGGCTCATTCAGGAGAAAAAACAGGTCGTGCTCTGCATCACCGGCAAGTCCGGCTCCGGCAAATCCACCCTGGGCAAGCAGATCCGGAAAAAGGGCCTGCCGGGCATTCCAGCGAGAAAAATCGGGGTCATTGACGACGGCGTGCTGGCGGTGCCGCTGCTGGGGATTTTCACCCGCCGGATCAAAAGCAAGACGCGAGAGCGGGATGACCTGGCCCCTTTTGCCCACTTTTTGAAAAACAAAAAACTGGTGGTGTATGTGAACAGCAAACCCGAATTGCGCCTGGGCCGGTGCGATGTGGTGCTGCGCCTGCAATTGCCGGAAGAAGAGCGCCAGAGGCGGCTTATCAAGAGGGATCATGATGGGGCTGAGCGTTTTCAGCGTACCCTGAATGCGTCCAATGAAGTGGGCATCCCGGCCGATCATGTCTTTGACTTGTGCTTGGTGGCGTCCCATGATCGCAGGCTGCCGGACAAACCTGCCGGAACTGTGAGCGACGCGGCCGTCTCCTGAAGAGAAGGCCCCGGCACCGCCCCCAGCCTGGGGGTTTCTCCCACCTGCTGCTGACACATGACCTTCACGTCCTGGCAATACGCCCTTTTCCTTCCCCTGGTGGTGCTGCTGTACTGGCCGCTGCCCCGGCTGGGGCGCATGGCTCTGCTGCTGGTGGCCAGCTATTTTTTCTACGGCATGTGGGACCTACGCTTTCTGGCGCTGCTCATGGCCTCCACGGGCATTGATTTTTTCTGCGCACGCTCGCTGGTCGACATGCGGGAGGGGCGCGGGAAGATCCTCTTCACCACGCTCGCCCCCCTGCTCTGGCTGGGCGGCTGTGCTTTGTTCGGCAAGGATTACGTCGGCATCAGCCCGGCCAGCCTCATGGTGGCGGCGGCCTATCCGGTCCTGTTTGTGCCCATCCATGAGTGGCTGTGGACACGGGATGAGGCGACCCGCCGCCGGGGTTTCCTTTGGCTGAGCATTCTGACGAACCTGGCCGTGCTGGGTTTCTTCAAGTATTTCGGCTTCTTTGCCGACAGCCTCGTCGCCCTGCTGGGCGCGGCAGGTATGGATCCTGGCTGGACGCTGCCACACATCATCCTGCCGGTGGCCATCTCCTTTTACACTTTCCAGTCCGTGGCCTACGCGGTGGATGTGTACAAAGTGAAAGTGCAGCCAGCACCGGATCTGCTCACCTTTTCCGCCTACCTCGCCTTCTTCCCTCAGCTCGTCGCCGGCCCCATCGAGCGCCCGGCCATCTTCATGCCGCAGTTTACCAAAGCGGCCGTCTGGGAATGGGAGCACCTGCACGCGGGGTTGCGCCTGCTGCTGGTGGGGGCCTTCAAGAAAATCTTCGTCGCGGACAATTGTGCCCTGGTGGCGAACTACGTCTTCAATCCTGGGGCCACACCGAATGCGCCCTGGGCCCTGCTGGGCATCGTGGCCTTTGCCTTTCAGATTTACGGGGACTTTTCGGGCTACACGGATCTCGCACGTGGCTCCGCCCGGCTGCTGGGCATCCACCTGAGCATGAACTTCCGCTTTCCCTATCTGGCCACGGGGCCATCGGACTTTTGGCAAAGGTGGCACATCACGCTTTCCAGCTGGTTCCGCGACTACGTGTACATCCCTCTGGGAGGAAACCGTGCCGGTCTGGCGCGCACGATCATCAATCTGTGGATCACCATGTTGCTTGCGGGTCTCTGGCATGGGGCGAGCTGGACCTTTGTGCTGTGGGGTGCCTACCACGCCGCCATGCAGACCGCCTACCGACTGGTGCCGCCCCTGGGCCGTCTGGAAAAGTCCACCTCCGGCCCTCGCCATGTCCTGGCCGTGGCCCTCATGTTCACGCTCACACTTCTCGGCTGGGCCATCTTCCGCGCGCAGACCATGGGCCAGCTCGGCGTGTGGCTGCACGCCCTGACGATCTGGACCCCAGGAGAGGACTGGACCAAACCGGCCCTCTGGCTGCTGCTGCACATCGTGCCGCTCATCCTTCTGCAACTGGCCACGCTGAAACCCCGTGATGAAGCTGAACTGGGCCGCCTGCCCTGGGTCGCTCGCGGAGCCGTCTTTTTCCTCCTCTTTGTCGCCTTCGTCAGCTCTGTCGCTTCCGAGCAGGAGTTCATCTACTTCCAGTTCTAACCGTAAAACGATGCGCGCCTTTACCCGCAGCTTTCTCCTGTTCGCCACGATCCTCATCGGGGCAGAGCTGGTCACGCGTTTCTGCTTTGTGAAGACGATGGAGGGCCGCTTCGACTACGGCTACCATCCCACCGCCGGTTTTTACGAAACCGACGATGGCCAAGTGGAGCTGCAGCGCAGCGGTGGTCGTCGTTTTTTCCCGCAATCCTTCCCGAAGGTTCGGCCTAACGGCAAGTATCGTGTCATGGTCATTGGCGATTCCGTGGCCCGTGGCAAAAGCGTGGAATTCTCCTACACGGGCCAGCTTGAAAAGGAACTGCGTGCGCAAGGCATCCAGGCCGAGTGCTTCAACCTCGCCCTCCCCGGCTTCGGCTCCCGCCGCAAAGACCTAGTCCTGCAGCAGGTCATGAACTACCAGCCGGACCTCGTCATCCTGCACGTCGGGGCCACGAATGAGTACGAGGATGAGCGTGAATGGCGCCGCCGCACGGACTTCAACAGTCCGCACCCGAAGAACTGGCTGATGCGATCCCTGGTGCTGCGACAGTTTTATGAGATGAAGACGGAAAAGCTGTACTGGCAGTGGCTACCCCTGGCCGTGCGCAACCAGGGCGGCGGCACCGGTGATGCCGATGCGGAACTGCGTGCCTCAGCCGATGAGGCCACCCAAAAGGCCTGGCA
>DMMK01000213.1 GCA_003453085.1 Verrucomicrobiales bacterium | reverse complement strand
TCCTTCCGCGGTCTCCAGGAAAATCCGTTGCTGGAGCACATCTTCGCCTCCGGCGTGGAAAGTGCCGAGTCTGGCGGCATGACGGGAGATTGGCGTGCGAAGATTGACGCGGCCTCGGCCGAAGATCGTGCGGGCATCATCGCCCAGGCTTTGCGAGAAGTCGTGGGCTCCGTCCTGCGCGTGAAACCTGACAGCCTGCGCGATGACCAGCCGCTGACGGATTTGGGTCTGGATTCCCTCATGGGCGTCGAGATCGAAAACCTCATCGAAAGCACCATCGGCGTGGCCCTGCCACCGACCAGCCTCATGCGTGCCCGCACCATCGGCCAGTTGGCCGCGCTCATTGGCGAGCACCTGGGCGGGGCAACCGGCACGGCGGCGAAAGCGCCAGCCGCCCCTGCGGTCGTGGAGGCTCCCACCTCCGTGGATGAAGTGGATCTGGATGCCATCTCGGATGACGACATCGCCAGCCTGCTGGATGATGTGACAGCGGCAGAGGAAACCCCGGCCCCGGCTGCCAAAGCCGCACGCAAAGCCGGTGCGTAAGCCGATGTCATCCTGACATGTCTCTAGACCTTCGTGCCAACCTCAAACAGTGGCTGGAGAGCGGTGAAATCCGTCTCCAGCCTCTGAGCCTGCCCCAGCGTGAGCTGTGGGAAAATTCGCCTGTCGCCCCTGGTGACATCGGCAACCACATCTGCGCCTTCATCGAGGTGCGGGGCAACATCACGCAGGCGGACTGCGACGCGGCACTGAAGCTGGTGGTGGAGCGGCAGGAAGTCCTGCGGCTGTCCTTTCTGCCTGGGAAAGAGCAGCCGTTTCAGATGATCCGCCGCACCGGCACGGTGGTGCTGGACTATCGTGAACTGCCTGCAGACCAAGCCCATGGCGAGGGACTGGAAGCCGTGATGCGGGAGATTTTTACCCGACCTTTCGACATGCTGCGCGGGCCTCTCTACCGAGTGGAGATGCTGCAACGTGGGCCGGGAGATCTGGTGCTGGTGTTTGCCATCCACCATGCCATTGCCGATGGCTGGACCCTGGGCGTCTTCGTTCAGGAACTGGCGGCGGCCTATCTGCAAAACAAGCTCCCTGGCGGCGGTCCCCTGCCGCCGGTGGAGATGAGCTACACCGCCTGGGCGGCGGCTGAGCGCGCCACCTGGCAGTCAGCGGAACTGGATGCCCGCGCTGCTTTCTGGCGCAAGCACCTGACAGAGATTCCCCGCCTGTGGGAACGCCCGGCCGATGAAACTGCGCGTGCTGGGAAGCTCACCTACTGGGCCTCCAGCCTCTCGCCCGAGGCCACCCGCAACATCCGTGCGCTGGCGAAGACCACGGGGGCGACGTTGTTCAATACTTTGTTAGCCGCGTTTCAGGTGACCCTGGCGCAGTGGACGGGGAAGATGGACATCATCGTCGGCAGCCCGGTGGCGAATCGCACCAAACAGGCCGCGAAGGAAACCATGGGCTACTTTGCCGGAGTGGTGCCCCTGCGCGGGCAGGTGGACCTCACGCAGACCTTTGCCACTGCGGTGAAGCGCGTGCAGGATGCCAGCATGGACTGCTTTGCGGAAGCCATGCCCTTTGCCGAGCTGGCGAAGACGCTGGGCGTGAGAGCGGAGGCCGGGCACAACCCGATCTACGACGTGCGTTTTGCCCTGCAAAACCACCCCATCCCAGACATCACCCTGCCTAGTTTGTCATTTAAACTGCGCATGCGGTCCACCGGCACCGCCCGGTTTGACCTGGCCTGTGAAGTAACGGAGGATGGGGACGAACTGGAAGTGGTGTGGCTCTACCGGCCCTCCCTTTTCACTCCTGAAGACACGCAGGAACTGAACCGCCGCTACCAACGCGTGCTGGCCAACGTATCCCTCTCACCCCATACTCCCCTCGCCGATCTCCTGGCCTGAATGTGATGAATGCCGCTGCCTCTTCTTCTGATCCCCTGGACCTCACCGTGAAAGGTGACGGTGCCGATCCCCATGAACCGCACTGGATCAGCCGCTCGGCCTTCCAGATCCTGGTTTTTGTGCTCGTCTTTATCCAGGCCGGCCTCTTCGCCGCGCTGTATCATGAGAACTGGTGGCTGGTGGTCCCGCTGGTCCTGCTGGCGGGGCATTTCATGCACGGGGTGCTCATCGGCTTTCATGAGGCCTCGCACGGCCTGCTGCGGAAAAACCGGAAGTTCAATGAATTCGACGGCGTCTTCATCGGTATCCTCAGCCTAACCAGCTTTAGTTTATACCGCGCTGCGCACCAGACGCATCACATGCACCTGGCCACGGAGCGAGATGAGGAGCTGTGGCCCTTTGTGGACCCGCAGGCCCCGCGCTGGTTGCGGCGCATGGCGGCCTTTTTAGAACTGACCTTCGGCCTGTGGTTCACGCCCTACCTGTTTCTGCGCACCTTCTTCCGGGCGAATTCCCCCATCCGGAACAAGCGCGTGCGCAAACGCATCTGGCAGGAGATCATCGGCATCGTGGCCTTTTGGTCCGTGGTGGTGGCCACCGTCGCGTGGTTTGGCCTGTGGAAGTATTATCTGTGCCTGTATCTGCTGCCTGCGATGATGGCGGCCAATCTGCAAAGCTGGCGCAAGTACGTGGAGCACGTGGGCCTGCGCGGCACCAGTGCCACCGGGGCCACGCGCAGCATTGTGGATGAAGGCTGGACTGGGAAGCTGCTGGCCTACACCCTTTTGCATGAGCCCTTTCACGGCCTGCACCATCGCCACCTGGGCATGCACCACTGGGAGCTGCCCGCGCGTGCCGCCGAGCTCGCGCCCAGCACGGAGGAGGAAACGGCTCCCTACTCTAGCTACCGCCTGGCCGTGCTGGATCTGCTGCGCGACCTTGCCGACCCTAAAGTAGGGCCACAATGGCGCAGCCAGCCGAAGTCTTCAGAACCCGCTTCTTCCATGGCCATGCCGGGTTGAGCTGCGGTGTGCTTGTTCTTTCCTTTCCACCTGATGAGTGCCCCTCCCCCGTCCCCCAGCGCTGCGTCTTTGGTTTACGAAGCCATCGGCCTGAAAAAAGACTACGACGGCGGTCAGGTGCAGGCCCTGCGTGGCGTCAGCTTCCAGGTCAAAGCCGGTGAATTTGTGGCCATCACGGGCCCCAGCGGCTGTGGCAAAAGCACCCTCCTGCAAATGCTCGGTGCGCTGGATCGTCCGGCGGCCGGCACGCTAAATTATCGCGGTCTGTCTTTGCCGGACGTGGCAGACCCGGCGGCCTATCGCGCGCATGAGATTGGCTTCATCTTCCAGGCCTTTCACCTGCTGCCCACCTACACGGCGGTGGAAAATGTACAGATCCCCATGTTTGAGGGGAAACTGAGTCTGAAGGAGCGGCGTGACCGTGCGGTGGAACTGCTGGAGCAGGTAGGTCTGGGCCATCGCATCCACCATTTCCCCGGCAAACTTTCCGGCGGTGAACGCCAGCGCGTGGCCATCGCCCGCAGCTTGGCGAATCGCCCCTCCGTGCTGCTGGCGGATGAACCGACAGGCAATCTAGACAGCCACAATGCTGCCCAGGTGCTGGACCTGCTGGTAAAGCTGCATGAGGAGCAAAAGATGACGCTGGTGATGGTGGCGCACGATCTCGGCATCGCCCGTCTGGCCACCCGCACGATTTTGATGAAGGACGGCCAGGTGGTCTCCGACGGTGCCCTGCCAGCGGTGACTCCAGCCCAAGCCTAACGAATTATGAATTTCTTCACCATCGTGCTTCGTGGCCTACTCCGCCGCCGCGTGCGCACCGCCCTCACCCTGGTGGGCATCTCTATCGGCATCGCCGCAGTGGTGGCTCTGGTGGGCATTTCAGAGGGCTTTGAAAAAAGCTGGGCCACCGGCCTGAAGGCACGCGGGACGGACATCGTGGTCAGCAACATGGGCGGCGCGATGGTGCCCAAGCCTTTCAGTCCCACGGTGCGGGATCGCATCGCCAAACTGCCGCAAGTTTCCGCCACCTGCATGCTCATGGTGGAACTCATGAGCGTGGAAGAGGCTGATATGATCATGGTCTCTGCCCGCGAGTGGGGCGGCTTCACCTGGGATAAGCTGACGGTCACCTCAGGTCGCCTGCCGAAGGATAAAAATGAGCAGGCCGTGGTGCTGGGACAAACCGCCGCTGAAGTGCTGAAAAAGAAAGTGGGAGACACCCTGCAAGTCGAGGCCACCGAGCTCGCCGTGGTGGGCATCGTCAATGGTGGTGCCCTGGTGGAGGATGGTTCCATCATCCTGGCGCTGCCCGTTTTTCAAACGCTGATGGCCAGCGAGGGCAAGATCAACGTGGTGGACGTGCGCGCCCAGCCCGGCATGACGGAGGAGCAACTGCAGGCCTTGTGTGCGGAGATCAACAAAGTGGCCCCTGAAGTGCGCGCCGTTTCTGTGGCCCAACATTTTAACAACAGCCAAGGCTACAAAATGATCCGCGCCATGAGCTGGGGCACCTCCTTGCTGGCCGTGCTGGTGGGCGTGCTGGGCGTGATGAACACCATGCTCATGACCGTCTTTGAACGGAAGCAGGAAATCTGCGTGCTCCTCGCCCTGGGCTGGAAGCGCAGCCGCATCGTGCGCATGGTGCTGTGGGAGTCCGCCCTGCTGGGATTCGCCGGCGGGATCGGCGGTGTCCTGCTCGGCATCCTGGGGGTGGAGGCCATGCAAAACGCGCCCGCCATCAAAGGCCTGCTGGAGCCCGACCTCAGCCCCTCTCTCTTACTCAAAGCGGTGGCCATCGCCGTCGTCGTAGGTGTCCTCAGCGGCCTCTACCCCGCCTGGCGCAGCTCCCGCCTGAATCCCGCCGCTGCGCTGAATGGGTGAGGGGGGGGGTACCCACCAGCCACACATTTTCCTTTTTCCTCGCACGGGTCCCGATACAATCCCCGAACCCACGCGTGCAAGATGGACGCGAGAAACGATGCCTTTCACCATGAAGACGTTCCCCCTTTCTTTTGTGCTGCTGGCCATTGGCTGGTCAGCCCTGGTAACCTCCGTTGCTGCTGAGAATCCTGCCACAGCTGCTGAACTGGCAGCACGCCTGAATGCGGATCGCCTCGATGGCACGGCCTACGTGCGGCTGCGGCTGGAGGTGAATGGCGGCGGGGCCATCCAGATCCAGACCAAAGAACGTCACACCCAGGCCGGCTCCGACCTAGTGTACCAGATCCTGTTTCCCAAAGAGCGCAAAGGCGAGTCCGTCCTGCTGCGCAAGCCCAGTGGCCAGGCCGCACGCGGCACCCTTTTTGTCCCGCCTGACAGCGTCAAATCCCTCTCGGCTGCGCAGCTCAAAGAAGGCCTCTTTGGCAGTGACCTGACCTACGAGGACTTGATCGAAAACTTCTTCGGCTGGAGCCAGCAAACCCTCGTAGGCACCGAAGACATCGGTCGCGTGAACTGCCAGATTTTAGAGTCCAAACCCGGCTCCTCAGAGCGCTCCAGCTACGCTTCGGTGAAAAGCTGGATTGACCCCAAACGCCGCGTGCCCCTGCGGGTGGAAAAGTACAATGCCGCAGGCCAAGTGGTCGTCCGCATGGAGACCACCCGCGTGGAAAAAGATGATCTGGACCGCCATCTCCCCGCCAGCCTCAGCATCACCCGCGCTGGGTCCAGCGGCAGCGGTACCGTGATGGAAGGCTCGCGCATCAAACATGGAGTCACCTTGACCGACGCTGACTTCACCCCCGAAGGTCTGAAGGTGCTGACGACGCCGAAGTGAGGTGAAATCTGGTGGAGCCCCGGCCTCAACCATGATCTGTTAGCCCCATGAAGCTGACTGACCTCACGGCCCACCTCGATACCCTCCTGCGCATCCGCGAGCTGCCAGATTACTCTCCCGCCGTGAATGGCCTGCAACTGGCCAATCGCCCAGGTGAAGTGAGTCATGTCGTCGCGGCTGTGGATGCCACTTTGCCCGTGGTGAAAAAGGCCATCGCCGCCGGGGCGGATCTGCTCATCGTCCATCACGGCATGTTTTGGAGCGGCCTGCAGCCGTGGACAGGTGCCACGTTTGAGCGCCTGAGCCTGGCCTTGGAAAACAACTTGGCCATTTACAGTGTCCACCTGCCTTTGGATGTGCATCCTCAGTTAGGCAACAACGCGCAGATCGCCCAGGCCATGCAGTTGCAACCTAGCGGTGGGTTCCTGGATTACAAAGGCATGGCCGTGGGGGTCACCTGCGAGGCCGAGCTTCCTTTGGAGGAAGTCATCTCCCGCTTCAGCTCAGCCCTGGACGGCGGGCGCGTGCACGTCTGCGCTGCGGGGCCCAAGATCACGCGCAAGATCGGCATCTCCTCCGGAGGTTCCGGGTCTGAAGTCGCTGCCGCCGCGAGTGCCGGGGTGGATACCTTCATCACCGGGGAAGGTCCGCACTGGAGCTATACCCTGGCGGAAGAACTGGGCATCAATGTCCTCTACGGCGGCCACTACGCCACCGAGACCTTCGGCGTCAAAGCCCTGGCCCAGCATCTCCAGGACCAGTTCGGCCTCCCGTGGACGTTTGTGGATCACCCCACGGGCCTGTAATCATGGCTTTCCTAACCAACGATTATTTTAAGCGCGACGTGCTCACCGTGGCCCGCGACCTAATCGGAGTGGAGCTCGTCTGGCAGGGCTGCTCAGGGATCATTGTGGAGACCGAGGCCTATGCCGTGGAGGGCGATCCCGCCTGCCACACCGCCACCCGGCCCAGCGCGCGCGAGTTTGTGAAAAGTCAGGCTCCCGGCACGGCCTACGTCTATTTTAATTACGGCATGTACTGGCTGTTTAACCTTCTGGTAAAAGGCGGGGAGCGCGATGGCCTCATCCTCATCCGCGCTCTTGATCCACGCCTGGGGATCGGCGAAATGCAGCAGCGTCGGCAACGCCCGAAGGTGACGGACCTTTGCTCCGGCCCAGGCAAGCTTGCTCTCGCGCTCGGCATCGGGGGTATCCATCATGGAGCCCCTATGACAGGTAGTCGCAGGCTGAAAGGCTGCGGCCTACGCTCAGGGCCCGAGAGCCTCGAAGTCCTAAGCGATGTACGTGTGGGCATCAGCCAGGCGGCAGATTTCCCCTGGCGCTTTCTCGCCCGTGATAATCCTCACGTGAGTGTGAAGCACGGGCGAGTCAAAGTGCCGATCAAATAACGCCGCCGCCGAGGAACAGGCGAAGCGCCGCGATGAGGGCGACAGCCATGTTAATGGTTAGGCCGATCTTGCGTTTGGGGAATGAGCCAAAGATGATGCCGATCAGTGCCCCGAACAACGTTGCCCACAACGTCCAACCGAGCAGCGGGATCAGGCCGGGGATCAGCAAGGCCGCACAGACGAGACCAATGAGAACAGAGATGGTTTGCATAACGTCTCCATCCTCACCCGCGTCCCGCTGATCGCAAAGGTAAATGCGGGTCAGTTTTGTAAAGGGTGCGTTGGGGGTTGATCTGTTTGACCCGTCTCAGCAGAAATGCGCGCCGTTTGTATTCACATACAGCGAGTACAACGACTGGCTGGCCGTGATGAAAAGACGGTTCCGCTTTGGCCCACCAAAGCACAGGTTGCTGCCGGTTTCGGGAAGCTTGATGAGGCCGATGCGCTGGCCTTCCGGAGAGAAGACATGCACGCCATCGTAACCATCGCCGATCCACCCGGCCGTGGCCCAGACATTGCCGTCCACGTCGCAGCGGACGCCGTCGGAGCCGCCGTTGCCTGCTTTGTCCGTGAGAGCACCCTTGTTCACGGCAAACTCTTTGCCCGCGTCCAGCTTCACCCCATCCACCACGTCATATACGCGGATGTTTTTGGCGGGGCCTGTATCCACGACGTACAGTTTTTTGTAGTTAGGGCTGAAGCATAATCCGTTAGGCTTGGCCTCGGCATCCGTGACCTTGGTGATCTTGCCATCGGGGGCGATGCGGTAAACGGCCTCTTTGTGATGCAGTTCGCCCTTGTTGCCTTCGTAGTCCATCATGCTGCCGTAGCCAGGGTCCGTGAACCACACGCCGCCATCGGGATGCACCACTGCATCGTTCGGTGCGTTGAGGGGTTTGCCTTCAAATTCGGCGGCGAGAACGGTGACTTTACCATTGAGTTCATAACGGGTCACACGGCGGTTTGCGTGCTCGCAGGAGATCTGGCGACCCTGCCAGTCAAAGGTGTTGCCATTGCTGTTGCCGGAATTGTTCCGCATCATGCTCACGTGTCCATCTTCAGGCAGGTAGCGCATCTGCGCATTGTTCGGGATGTCGCTCCAGACGAGGTAATTGCCTGCGCCATTCCAGGCCGGACCTTCAGCCCACAGCATGCCCGTATGCAGACGGCGGATGGGGGAATTTCCCTGGATGTATTTGGAAAAAGCTGGCTCCAGGGCGATGATATCCGGGTCTGGATACCGCTCGGGGATCTGCCCCGTCCAGTCACGAGCGAAGGTGGAGGCTGCGGCAGCCGAAGAGGCGAGCGTGGTCAAGAACGTACGGCGGGAGGTGGTCATGGTGGCGTGGTTGTACCGGGTTCATCAACGGACGACAAGACCGCTTTTACGCGGCGAAGTGCCTGCAGCGTCCAGATCACCGGATAAAGCTGCTCGTGGTACCATAAGCGCGCAAAGTATAGGCCAATGGGCGCGGCAGGAAAGTGCGTGCCATTTTGAGTGGCATTCACCAGCCATAGTGCGGCTCGGGTGGCGTATTCCAGGGACTCTTTGCCGGGCTGCAGGAGCAAGGCATTCAGCGCCACGGCAGTCTCCTCCAGAGAGGAGGGGGCGTGCAGATCCCCACCCCAGCCGCCATCCGTCTTTTGCGTGGCCAGCAGGTAGCACCGCCCGCTTTCAATGAGGTCCATGGCCTGCACCGCCAAGGACTCACAGCCGCACAGGTAGGCCACCACCTGGGCCGTCCCATACACGGGATTTTCTTCATCGGCGGTGTGTTCATTGCCGAACCACAGGGGAATCCAGGAGCCATCGGCGCGCTGTGTGCGGCGCAGGTACTTTAAGGCTCGGTGTGTGCCCTCGGCCACCTTTTGCCGCTGCGGGGGAGGCAGCTCTTTTTCCCACAGCCACCAGGCCAGCAGGGCATGGGCCGTGAGCTCGGGTGTGCTGCGGTCGAACGGCAGGGTGCCCCAGCCACGGCAAAAGGTGGGC
>DMMK01000288.1 GCA_003453085.1 Verrucomicrobiales bacterium | reverse complement strand
CATCGGCCAAGGAAAAGCGGATGCCACGCCCCAAGTGGACGGTGTTGAGCCGCCCCGCTTTCCTCCAGCGGCGGAGGGTCATCGTGGTGACCTGCCAGCGGGCTGCGAGTTCAGCAGGAGTGAGAAATGGCGATTGCGTGGTGTCGATTGAGTTCTTCATCGACGCCTAATATTCGCCCGCTTTGGCTCCTGTCACCAACGACAAATTAACAGTTCGCCTAACTGTTAATTTTTTGTTCATTTCAGTGGCTTTTAGCGGATCTCCGGTTTCTTGAGAGGGCGGTCACAAAACTGGATTGCTTTAGATAATCGCCGTTGCCACGGCGCAGCTTATTCCCGTCTATGATTGTCAAAACGGCACCAGGATAGTCGGGGTCTCGCTTCCCCTCCAGCGCATCGAAGATACCCTTGGCTGTTGCTTTCATAAAGTCCGGCTCATTGATGATCCAATCCCAAAAGGCTGAAGGATGCTGCCCTGAAACACCTTGATGGCTGGCCATCTTCATCGCCTCTTTGTTGGCAACGATGGCTTCTGCCTGCATCAGCCATCGGCCAATGAGAAAGCCCTGACGCAGAGCCACCGCAAGATCCGGCATGCTCTTTCTTTCGTAATTCAGCATCGATACCGCATAGAACATCATGTTAATGGCCTTGACGCAGTCCTTCAAGAGACTCGCAATCTGAGATGCTTTGCTGTTTGCCACATCCCCATCGGAGGCATTGAACGCATGTTCAAAATGCTCAATCTCAAGACAGCTTAGCTCGTAAATTCTAGCGGCTTCCATGAGCAGGGCCTTACCGAAGTGAATGCTGCGTTCACATACAGTTTCATCGTGCTTTTCCTGCCAAACATTTGCCGCTCTATCGCGATCAAAGATCGTTAATTCTTCAGGAATGAAATCACGTATTCTTCCGCCACGACGTCTTTGCGGATTCAAGATAGCACGCGAAACATCCTGGTATTTCCACACCGCCCACTGCCCTCCACTAGAAGCGAGAAGACATTGCACGTATTGGGTGAGACGAAGCTGCTTTTGGGCACTCTTCAGCAGGTTGGCATCTGAACAAGACACACAAGATTCCCGAAGCCATTGGTTAAAAACCGCCTCCCTCTTTGACGGGCTTAACGCCTTTGAATTAAACTGTGCCACAGAGGAATAAAGAACTTCACCATTCTGCATCCAGGCAACTACGATTCTGGTCTGAACGCCCAGTCTCTTGCATTCTTGCCGCTCCTTTTTGAGGTCATAAGCCTGACGAATCTTGGAATTCAGAGAACTTTTAGTTTTGGGCTTCATCGAATTGATTAGTAAGCGCACACATACAGCAAAATCAATCTCCGGTTGAAGTGGTAGATGTGAGGAAGGTACAGAGGCCAGCGGTGATGGTGCGTTTATTGTCGACCTAGTAGGCGGCGGTGGTGCTGATCTGGAGTCCCGTAGCGACTTCTGAAACTGGCTCGCTTAAGGCAAGCAGGCCGAGTGCCTGCTCCTAGAGCTCGAGAGTGTATTGCTGATAGGTTTTCTGACCCTTGATCGGATGATGCTTTTTTCTTTGTCGCTGGTTCAAAAATCTAGGGCATTTCAGCGATGATCTGCCAAACACGTTGAGATGCTCTGGCTTTAGGTCACTCGCGTTTGGCGGACCTTTCTTTTGGGTTTGGTGTGGGGCATGGCGGGTTTGAACTCGGCTTTCACCACATTGGCAGGGCAGGCCGTGAGAAGACTACCAAGACCAGCAGAAACGGGCGCTTTAGGATCAGCATATAATTTGGCTGTAATGTTAATATCTGAATGCCTAAGGTAGCGACTGGCTTTAAAAATGCCGTCACGGGTGGCGATGATGGAACCTATTTCTTTCCGCATGGTGTGCATCGGGCGTAGTTCTGGCACCCCATTTTTGCGCAACCAATCCAGCAAAACGCGGTGCGTGGCCTCGCAGCGATAGCCCCGGTTTTTGAGCTTGGCGAGAGGTACCCATGCGAGTTTTGGAGTCTCCAGCACAAATTCACCTTTAGCGCGGGCCTTGTAGCCTCGAAGCATGGCGATGAGTTCGGCATCCAGCCCGATTTCGCCAGCGGAGTCTTGCGACTTGAGTCGCTTGTGCTCGGTGTCTTCCATGGTGAGGATGCCTTTCTCGAAATCAAACTGGCTCCACAGAAGTGCATCGGCCTCGGAACGACGAAGACCGCAAATCAAAGTGAGCAGGAGTAGTTTAAAGGCTTCGGGTTCCGAGTCGGCCAAATGTTCACGAGCGGTGGCCATCAATGCAACTGCGTCTACTTTGCTTTTGTAGCGCAAACTTGGCTCCTTTTCCTTCGTGATGCCTGCAAACCAAAGCTCGGCAGGAAGTTGGATTTCTTTGCTGAGAAACGGCAGGACTTTCTTGGAAAGCAGCGCCTTTGAATTACGAATCAGACTGTTGATCGTGATGATGGCGTGATTGCGTTCCTCGGGTGTTTGGGCGGCCTTCATGAACGCATTTTTCCATGCCTTCACCCGAGCGGGAGTCAGTTCGGACAAGCTCACTGCATCCACCTTAGCACGCCATTCC
>DMMK01000003.1 GCA_003453085.1 Verrucomicrobiales bacterium | reverse complement strand
CCTCCCGCCCCCGCCAAACCGGAAGGCCGCACCACGCGCAAGAAGATGTCGCCTCTGCGCAAGAAGATCGCCGAGCAGCTCGTCAGCGCCCAGCAGACTGCCGCCATCCTGACGACCTTCAACGAGTGCGACATGACCAACATCATGGCCATGCGTTCCAAGTTGCAGGACAGCTTTGTCAAGACCCACGGCGTCAAGCTCGGCTTCATGTCCTTCTTCGTGAAGGCCGTGGTGGAAGCCCTCAAGGCGGTTCCCTCCATCAACGTCCGCGTGGATGGCGACGAAATCATCCAGAACCATTTTTATGACATCGGTGTCGCCGTTGGCACGGAAAAAGGCCTGATTGTCCCCGTCCTGCGTGACACGGACCAGAAGTCTTTTGCGGACATCGAGAAGGACATTCTCGGCTACGCAGCCAAGGCCAAGGAAGGCAAGATCTCCATCCCGGATCTCAGCGGTGGCGTCTTCACCATCTCCAATGGTGGCGTCTATGGCTCCCTGCTCAGCACCCCTATCATCAATCCGCCCCAGAGCGCCATCCTCGGCATGCACAGCATCCAGCAGCGCCCTGTGGCCGTGGACGGCCAAGTGGTGGTCCGCCCCATGATGTATCTGGCGCTCAGCTACGACCACCGCGTCGTGGATGGCAAAGAAGCTGTGACCTTCCTGATCCGCATCAAAGACTGCATCGAGAATCCGGCCCGGATGCTCGTCGGTGCATGAAATGACACGAACTTTCACGTTCGTTGAACGCGGATCGGTGTTAGGTTCTCTAAGGCAGGGAGAGTGTCTCTCTGCTGCATCAGGGCCTGCACCCATTCATGTCCTCACTCCCCCCCATTCCTCCGCCTAACCCGCGCAGCCCCTTCGTGTGGCTGCGCAATAAGTTCCTGGCGGGCCTAGCCGTGGCATTGCCACTGCTCATCACGTTCTGGATTCTCCAGAGCGCGTATCATCTTCTCCATGGCTGGAGCGTGCCCGTGGTGGATTTCATCGCGCGGTTCATCAACGAACTGACCGGGAAGGTCATTGTTGATCCGAACTCTCCGACCTACCAGCATGTGCTCACCTTCGTGGGTTTCATGATCCCCCTCATGGTGTTTTTGGCGCTCGGCGTCATGGCCACCAACGTCCTCGGCGTGCGTGTGGTCACGGCCATGGACAAGCTGCTGCTCAGCGTTCCCATCGTCTCCTTCATTTACAAGTCGCTCAAGCAAGTGATCGACGGTTTCAAAGGCCTGGGCGGCCGCCAGAATTTCAAGCGGGTGGTCTATGTGGACTATCCATCCGGCGACATGAAAATGCTCGGCTTCGTCACCGGCCAGTACTTGGACCCGCAGCAGAACAAAGTCCTCGCCGCCGTCTTCATCCCAGGTGCCCTCAGCCCCATGACGGGTCTTCTCCTGGTGGTCCCCATTGAGCAGGTGACCGATGCCCCGCTGACCGTGGAAGATGCCATGAAGCTGATCTTCTCCGGCGGTCTCATCGTGCCATCCAGCCTTTCCGCCCCAGCCTCCAAACCGGATATCAGCCCGGCCCCGCTGCCCGTGGCTGAAGAATCGCACCAGCCTGAGGCCGAACCCGAGCTACCTATCGGCCTGCCCCGCGCGGAAGACTTTGACTCTGGGGATCCGGATATTCTCAGCGACAGCGAAGTCGAGGCCGCCGAACTGGCAGGCACACATTCCAAGGGCCGACGCATCCTTAGCGCCCTTTCCTGGCGTAAAAAGTGAGTCTCTGATCAACTGTTCTTCTCTTCAAAGCGAGTGAGATGACAGGCAGGCAGAAAAACCACCCCCGCCAGCACCGCTTTTTCCCGGTTCTCAGATTCCGAAAAACCTCTGTTTTCATGCCATTCCCCCCTGTTTTCCTGAGAACACGTCCCGACTTGAGAAAAAGCTGCGGCCACGTCTTGCACTCCCAGCATTGTCTGCCAAGGATGAGTGCTCCCAACACATGAGCGACCCCATCCGACACGAGTGCGGCATTGCCGTAGTCCGGCTGAAAAAACCCTTGGCCTACTACCAGGACAAGTATGGCACAGCCCTGTATGGACTGGAGCGTCTGTTCGGCCTCATGGCCAAGCAGCGAAACCGTGGCCAGGACGGCATCGGCATCGGCTGCTGCAAGCTCGACATGCAACCAGGCGCCCCCTACATGTTTCGCGTGCGCTCCACCAAATCGGCCGAGGCCATTGGTGAAGTCCTCGCGGACGAGATGAAGGAGTTTGGCCGCATCGCCCGCCGCGTGAATGCTGAGCGGAAGGAACGCCGCGATGAAATGGGCATCGAATACACCAAGTTTGAAGACGATCCAGAAGCCATCAAACGCGAGTTTGAGCTGGCCGGCGAAGTCAACATGGGGCATCTGCGCTACGGCACCAGCGGCGCCTTTGGCAAAGGCAGCCTGCACCCTTACATCCGCCGCAGCACCTGGCCCACCCGCAGCCTCATGGTCATGGGGAACTTCAACCTCACCAACTCCGGTGAACTGAACAAAATCATGATGAAACGGGGCCAGCACCCCGTCTTCGATACCGATACCCAGACCGTCCTCGAAGAGATCGGCTTCCAGCTCGATGAAGCCCACACCGATCTTTACCACACGATGCGGGATTCCGGCATCCCTCTGGAAG
>DMMK01000696.1 GCA_003453085.1 Verrucomicrobiales bacterium | reverse complement strand
GTGTATAGTCATCCGTGATGAAATGCACGACCCCCGCCCTTTTTTCGTTGTTGCTGACGGGCCTCGCCCTGGGTGAACCCCTGCCCCCGAAACCGCCTGCGGCCAAGGAGGAAAAGCCCGTCGCACCGAAAGACGAAAAACCTGCCACGAAGGATGGCAAGCCCGCCGTCATCTCGGGCCAGAAAATCGAAATTTCCGTCGCTGAAAAAACACCGGAGCCTGCCAAGCCCGATCCACTGGAATCCATCAAGGCGGAAACCGCCAAACTGGTGGCAGAGCGCGAAAGAATCGCCGCCCAGATGGCGCTGGAGCAGACCAAGCTGGATGAAAAACTGGCTGTTAGGAAACGCGCCCTGGCCGAGATCCAAATCAAGCTGGAGGAGATGAAGGCGAAGTCCGACCTCGCCGAGGCCGAGCAGCGTAGCAAGGACTACGCCGACATCATGGAACTGCGCCGCAAGGGCGAGCGCAGCAGCATGGAGGCCTCCATCGCCAAGAACGAAGTGGACACCGAAGGCTATGCCATGCGCCACGAAGAAAACGCCATCCGGCGCAAGACCTCCGCGCTCACTCTCGCCATGGAGCTTCAGCAAAAAGAGACTGAATCCCGCACCTACGCAGGCAAGGCCCCGGCCTACCTGAAAGAGCCAGTGCAGGGCAACAAGCTCATCCTTTCCGACCGCACCATCGCTTTGAACGGCGTCATCACCTCCAAGACGGCCGACAGTCTGGCGGACCGCATCGCCTACTTTAACAATCGCGACGAGGAGGCCCCCATCTTCATCGTCATTGATGACTGCCCAGGCGGCAGTGTGATGGCTGGCTACAAAATCATCAAGGCTATGCACGGTTCCAAGGCCCCGGTTTACACGGTGGTGAAATCCTTCGCCGCCAGCATGGCCGCGTGCATCACCACCCTGTCGAAAAAATCCTTCGCGTATCCGAATGCGATCATCCTCCACCATCAGCTCTCCGCCGGCATCATGGGGAACCTGACCCAGCACCGCGAAAGCGTGAAGGAACTGGAAGAATGGTGGAAGCGCCTGGCCGATCCCGTGGCGCAAAAAATGGGCCTCACACGGGACGAATTCATCACTGAGATGTACAAAAAATCATCCACCGGCGATTGGAATGAATTCGCCGACAATGCCCAAAAACTGAAGTGGGTGGACACCATCGTCGAAGAGATCGAAGAAACCGCCCTGATCCGTCACCCGGACAGCACTCAGCCAGCCCAGCCGCAGACCGGTATGCCCATTCGCATCCTGCCCCCCGGCCATCTGGACAATGGCGTCGTGGAAAGCGCCGACGAACGCGGCAAGCCTGTTGCTGTCCTGCCCCGCCTGAATCCGCTCGATGCCTACTGGATGTACAACCCGGATGGTTATTTCCGCCTTCAGTAAAAGGTTGAGCCGCCGCTGAATGCTGGCTAGCAGTGAATGGGGCCTGGATTGACACCAGGCCCTTTTTTCTGCCATGGACCAGCCCACCTCCGATTCCCTCGAAACCACCAATCCCTGGACCACGCTCAGCAGCCGTGAGGGATACGCAAATCCCTGGATTCGTGTGCGCGAAGACCAGGTGATCAACCCCAGCGGTGGTCGCGGCATCTATGGCGTGGTGGAGTATAAAAATCGCGCCATTGGCGTGGTGCCAGTGGATGCTGAAGGAAACACCTGGCTGGTGGGCCAGTGGCGCTACAGCCATGCACGTTATGAGTGGGAGATCCCCGAAGGTGGTTGCCCGCCCGGAGAAGAACCCGCCGAATGCGCCCGGCGCGAGCTCTTGGAGGAAACAGGCATCCGCGCCGCCACCATCGAACCGCTGCTGATGAACCTTCAGCTTTCGAATTCCACGACCAATGAGGTCTGCGACATCTTCGTCGCGCGTGATCTCAGCTTTGGCGAGGCGGAACCGGAAGAAACTGAGCAGCTCGCCGTGAAGCGCCTGCCTTTGACGGAAGCCATCCAGATGGCCCTGGATGGCCGCATTCGCGACAGCGTCAGCGTGCTGGCTTTGCTGCGGCTTGCGACTCAGCTTCGCGGCTGATTCAAGGCTTCGCCAAAGCCTTCACTGGTGGTAACAACGGATAGACCGAGTAAAAGAGAAGTGGTGAAATGCCACAGCTTCAAACAGGGCGCTGCGTCTTTTCTATCGGGCACCAAAAGAATGATGCCATTCCCCATCGAGAGTGCTTGGCAAAGCGGCCTCCCGCATCAATGACTGCGCATCATGCTGTTTCGCCACTTGCTTACACTGCTCCTGATTTCCACCGCGCTGCCCAGCCTAGCCGCCGAGCTGAAGACCACACCCGCCGGCATTGAAGTGGTGGCGGGCAGCCTGGGCAACTTCGTCCTGACGTATCCAGAATTCGTCAATGCCAGCAGCCAGCCTGTGCATAAACAAACGCAAGCCAGCGCCAGCGGCGGCACAGCCCCCGTTCAGTATGAAGGCTGTCTCTTCTACACCTCTGACGCCGCCGACGCCACCATCCGGCTCG
>DMMK01000535.1 GCA_003453085.1 Verrucomicrobiales bacterium | reverse complement strand
CCGCGGTCGACGCCGTAGGAGCGCGTCGGCAGCGTCAGGTGTGTATAAGGGACAGTCGTTAGGCTCAGTCAAAGTGCACCGTCGCGATGTCCGTGCGGCGCTGCAGGCCATCGAAGGTCACCTTGCGGGATTCCGCATACGCCTTGTCGCGCGCCTCCTCGCGCGTCGTGCCCTGCGCCACCACCGCCAGCACCCGGCCGCCGTTGGTTTCAAACTGGCCCGCTGCATTCTTCCGCGTGCCGCAGTGGTACACTCGCGCACCTTCCACCGCTTCCAGGCCGGAGATCACATCGCCATTGCGGGAGGTCACCGGATACCCGGCCGAGGCCGAGATGAGGCAGATGCTCCAGCGTTCGGCAAACTGGATCAGCTCCGGCTTCAGCGTGCCCTTGGCCGCATCAAAGACATAGTTGGCAAAGTCCCCCCGCACCATCGGCATCACCGCCTCAGCCTCAGGATCGCCAAACCGACAGTTAAACTCCAGCATCTGCGGCCCCGTCGGCGTCAGCATGATGCCAAAGTACAGGAAGCCCCGGTACTTCAGCCCGTCCTTCTGCAGGCCCTTCACCGTCACCTTCACCATCTCATTTTCGATCTGGGCCATCAGTTCAGGCGTGGCCAGTTGCCGGCTCGCCACCGCGCCCATACCGCCCGTGTTGGGCCCCTGGTCATTGTCGCCGATCCGCTTGTAGTCGCGTGCAGGCATCAGGATCTGGTATTGGTCGTCACAGACCGAGACAAAAATGCTGATCTCCGGTCCCGATAGGCATTGCTCGATCAGCAGATCGCCCGCGCCAAAGAGGCGCTTCTCCAGCACATCATCAATGAAGGCCTCCGCCTCCGCTCGGTCCGGGCATACCGCCACGCCTTTGCCTGCGGCGAGGCCGTCGAACTTCACGCGCAGGCGGCTGTTGCGGCTGCCGGGGACGGCGGTGGCCGTGCCGGTGGCGGTCTTGCGGGTGCCATCGGGGCGGACCTCGGTATTGACCACACGCACACTGCCGTCGGGTTGCGGGGTGTAGCGGGCCTCGGCGGTGGCCTCATCGTTCTGGAAAGAATTGGGCAGGCGGAATTGTTCGAACCACAGTCCGGAATAACGCTGGAGATCCACCGGGCCGGCGGTTGCCAGAGGAGGCAGATTTTTGCCGGAGGTGCAGGATGGCAGCAAGCCTGCAATGAGGGTGGCAGCGGCCACCAAGGAAAGGCATCGAAGGTTCATGGGATTCAGGACTTTTGCGGTTCGGACTCAGCGGATTTTTGGCGAAACTGCTCCGCCAGTTTTTCGAGCTGCTCTTCAGGAAGATCTTCGAGATCAATGATCTCATTGCGTGCATCCTTCAGGGCGCGGATGAGTTCATCCAGCTTCAGTTGCATGGCCATGGATTCGCGGTTCTGGCTGTTCTGGATGAGGAAGACGCTGAGGAAGGTGACGATGGTGGTGCAGGTGTTGATGAAAAGCTGCCAGGTCTCCGAATAGCCCATAACCGGGCCCATGACCGCCCAGCCGAGCACGAGGGCGACGGCTAAAAGGAAGGCAAAGGGATGTCCCAGGGCACGGGCCGCATGGGTGGCCATCTTGGCAAAGAAGTCTTTCATGGCGTTGCGATGTTGTTGGTTAGTCAGCCCTCGATGAGCGACTGGGCGCCATCAATGTAGATCTCGGTCCCGGTGATGTGGCTGGAGAGATCCGAGGCCAGAAACCAGACGAGCTGGGCCACTTCTTCCACCGTGCCTGAGCGGCCTTTTTTCAGCGGGATGCTGCCTTCGGGAAATTTGACCGGCACGCGGATGCTATCCAGGTTCCGCTCTTCGGTTTCCTGATGGATGGCTGTGTCAATGCTGCCTGGGCAGATGACATTGACCCGGATGCGATGCCGGGCCCACTCCAGGGCCAGCATTTTCACCAGGGCCACCTGGGCGGCCTTCGAGCAGGCATAGGCGGAGGCTCCGGCATTGCTGAAGATGCGGTTGCCATTGACCGATGAGGTGACGATGACCGAACCGCCCTGCGGGCTCAGCAGCGGGAAACAATGTTTGAGACTGAGGAAGGTGCCTTTCAGGTTGGTGTTCAGGGTGGCATCCCACTCCGCTTCTTCCAGTTCGGCAAAGGGAGCCCACACGCCGTTGGTGCCGGCATTATGGTGGACAATATCCAGCCGCCCCCAGCTTTCCTTGCAGGCGGCGGCCACTTCCTGCATCTCGGCGGCCTTCGCGACATCGGCTGCCAGGACCAAGCACTGACCACCTGCCTGGCGGATTTTCTCGGCGGTTTCCTCCAGCTTTTCCGCGGTGGTGCCGACGAGGGCCACAGCGGCCCCAGCACGGGCGAGTGCCAGGGCGGATGCCTCGCCAATGCCTGACCCGGCACCGGTGACGAGGGCGGTTTTTCCTTTCAATGATTCAGGGGGAATGTCCATGCCACCAATGTTCGCAGTCTGGCGGGGATGCGGATGTGGGCGGCCTGCAACTTTGCCTGCAATCAGGCACGCGCAGCCGGGCAGGCACATCCGATTGCATGGGGCAGTCTCCGCTGTGACGGGCTGCCTGTCACTTTGAGTCACCCATGAGCAAATTGCCCCACTTTTCAACCCCGCCCGTCCTGGAGGAGTTCAAGAAATTCGTCCTCAAAGGAAACGTGGTCAGCCTATCTACGGGAGTCATCATCGGCTCCGCCTTTAACAACATCGTGACGGCCTTCACCAAAGGCGTGGTGGAGCCCATCCTGGCCATCATCGGGGGTAGCGATCTGGGGGCCTCGCACCTGAAGTTCCCAATCTGGGAGCGCCTGACCACCGTGACCGAGAGGGTGAACGGGGTGGAGGTGAAAACAGAAAAGCTGGTGCCTGTGCTGCTGGATGTCGGCTCAGTCGTGGGGGCCGTGGTGGGGTTTCTCATCACCGCCACCATCGTCTTTTTCATCATCGTCAAACCGACGAACAAGCTGCTGGATCTGATGCTGAAAAAGGAGCAGCCCCCTGCTGCGATGCCGCCCGATGTGGCCTTGCTGACGGAGATCCGCGACCTGATGCAACGCCAGGAAGAAAGGGGCTTGAAAGGCGCGTCATGACTGGCCTGTTAAGGCTTCCTTCGGCAGAGGACGGCTCACGTTGTCCTGCGGGAGGAGTTAATTTCAGCAAACTCGACGAATCCTCCTCCTCCCAAGCGATGTCCGCGTACCTGTTTTTTGAAGGCACCCTGCCTGTCCCCAAGCCGGGACGGGCCAGACAGCCATCCCCCGCCGCCCGCCCTGCGCGTCATTTGCCGGTGGAAAACAGTGAGGAATGCGACCTCTTTTTTGGCGAGCTTTTTGACCTCGCCGGGCTACCGCGCGGGGCCTACCGGCCAGGTTTTCTGCAGCGGCGTCTGCCGGCCTGCCTGCGCTTTTTGCAGGTGCCGGATGTCGGACAGGCGGTTGGGCCGCTGAGGGGGGCGGCCTCGGGCTGGCTCTTTTAGACATACGTCGCGGTCGGAGACCACTGAG
>DMMK01000289.1 GCA_003453085.1 Verrucomicrobiales bacterium | reverse complement strand
TCGAAATAGTTTAGCGGATGGGGACTGGAAGGATCACCTTCAAAACGCACATGGTAGCGGCTAGCGGGAGCTCCCTCTACGGGCAGAGAACTGCTTGCCGGAAGCTTTTGCTTTTTCCAGCTTTCGACGAACTGGGCCAGGGCCTTTTTGCCAGGGGGGGATTCAGGGCCTTCCTCCAGCACGGTGTCCAGCAGGTCGCTGAGGCTGGGCTCTACGGTGGGTTGCAGCCTTTGAATCGGCGACTGCATGGCACGCCGCACTTTGGCCGGAGCCATGGCGCATGAGGCCAGGAGTAACGGCAGGCAGGCGATCCAAGCTATGAGGTGGTGCGACATCAGGCTGACTGGGTGACGATGCGAACCTGGATTTCGATGAGGTCATTGACCAGATGTCCGGCGAGCCTGTGAAAGAACTGACCGGAGCCGTAGAGGACGCCCCAGCGAGTTCGATCAATGCTGAGCGCAGCCTGGGCGGCATAACGGCCATTTTCTGCCAGTCCGGCTGCGGCGGTGAACTGAATGGGGGCGGTGATGCCCTTGAGCGTCAGTTCGGCGGTGACGTGAAGGTTTTGAGTGCCTGGGGCAGCCTTGGGGGCCAGCTTGGCCTGGAGGATTTTGAGGCGGGCTTCGGGGTGAATCTCGGTGTCAAAAAAGTCGTCACTGCGCAGGTGGGCGATGAGGACATCGTGATAGGGGTTTCCGGCGAGGTCGTCGCAGGTGATGTCTGCCATTCCGAGAATGACTTCACCTCCGGCCAGTTCCCCGTCACGAATGTCGAGGTAGCCTGAGAGGATGGGGAGATGACCCCAGTGTTTGTTGAGGAGATTGCGGCCCAGCCATTCGACCCGGCTTTCGGTCACATCAATCGGCAGGCGGCCTGCGGGAAAGGGTTGAATTTCGGGCTGGTTTCCGTTGCCTTGCAGAGGTAGTCCGGCAGTCGTCCAGGCAGCTAGGCAGCCCTGGAGTGTAAAGACCCTGGCATAACCTGCCCGCAGTAATTTCTGGGCAGCCATGGTGGCCTCATGGCTGTCCTGCGATTCTCCATAAAGGCAGACTGGAGTTTGCAGGTCGGGAACGAGATCGGTGAGGCGGCTCTGAAAAGCGACCTCATAGACGCAATTGTTGACTGCTCCCTCAATGGCCCGCTGCTCATAGTCATCCGACAGGCGAACATCCATGATCACCAGTTCCGGCTCCTGTTTCCGCAAGGCATTCAAGTCAGTGGCAGTGAGTCGGTGAAAGGTGTTCATAGGCGGGTGAAATGGGGCAAACACTGGCAAACAATGCAACGACAGAAATCTGACCTTAAATTCGGTCATGGCATTCCAACTGGATTCTAAAGGTGCAGATGAGATTTGCCAAAGTTTAAGAGAGGCAAGGGTGGTGTGGAACTTCGCCCCTGAGTTTTTAGACTTTTTGGAGAGGTTCATGTTGGCGCAGGCGGGGGTCGTTCCTATGTTTGCTCCATGAGTTTTGCAGACCTCCTGTCTCGGTCACGATTGAAAAGGACGGCCCGTGTGGGAGTGGTGGTCTGCGCATTTCTAACCGGGGGGATCTGTGGCCTGACATTTCTGGGGTGGTGGCTGGGGCTGCCTCTGCTGGTGAGCTGGGTGCCGGGGTGGCCCACTATGAAAACTCTCACGGCCACTGGATTGTTTGGGGCAGCCACTTCGATGCTTCTGGTTTCAGCAAGTCGCTGGCCGAAATTAAGAAGGTGGCGGCGTGCTCTGGGAATTGCTGGCCAGTTGCTGGCCTGCATTCCCTTGGTGACGGGGCTGTGGATCCTGATGGGTGGCCTGTCATGGGCTGAATGGGGGTATGAAGGGACGCGCAGACCTTCGCCCGCCTCAGGGTTTTGCATGCTGCTTTTTGGTGTGGCACTCCTTACCGTTCGCAACCGGAGGCAGACTGTTTTTCGCCTTTTTGCGGGGCTGGGGGCGGCGATAGGATGGCTGGCCCTGGTGAGTCTGCTTTATGGCAGCGATTCCCAGCGGCCTAACTTATTGTTTGGCATCGTTTCCCTGCCTGCTTCGGTGGCCCTGCTGATCCTGTCCGTGGGGCTGGCCCTGCTGCGGCCTCACGATGGGGTGGTGAGAATCCTGATGTCGCGCAGCCCGGCAGGCAAGCTGGTGCGGCAGTTGCTGCCGCTGGCCTTGCTGGTGACGTTTATTTTTGGCCTGGTGCGTCTGTGGGCTCAGGCGCGATGGTCTCTCACGACGGAGTTTGGCACCGCCTTTTACAGCACGATGACGATGGTGATCCTGATCCTGGTGATCCTCCGTCATGCGCAGACGGTGCAACATTCTGACAGACTGCGGACGATGGCTGAAAGGCGGGCAACAAGAAGTCTGGAGGAACGCGAGCGACGGTTTCGCGGTATTTTTAACAACACCTCCCAGTTCATTGGAATGCTGACCCCAGACGGTGTACTCACTGAGGCCAACCGATCCTCCCTGGAGGCGACAGGCTTGACGGCGCAAGACGTCATCGGCAGGTATTTCTGGGAAGCACCCTGGTGGCGGCAAGATGAGATGGAGCAAGCCCGGATACGTGAAAGCATTGTCAGGGCGGCAGCGGGCGAAGCCGTCCATTACCAAACTGTCTATCGTTGTTCGACCGGGGAATGGCGGCCGGTGGACTTCTCTCTGAGTCCAGTTTTTGATGAGGCGGGCAAGGTGATTTTTCTGGTGCCGGAGGGGCGCGATGCCACGGACCACCACCGGGCGACTGGGAAGCTTGAGAACATTTCTCAGCGGCTGGTTCTGGCCACGCAGGCTTCTGGGATTGGCATCTGGGACTGGGATGTGGTGACGAATCAGCTCGTCTGGGATGAAACGATGTTTGGGATCTACCAAGTTCCATGCCCGGAGGGAGGACCCTCCTACGCGATCTGGGAGAGCTGCGTGCATCCAGATGATCGAGAAGGGGCGGTGGCTGCTCTGCAACTGGCCCTGGGAGGAGGGGCGGACTTTAACACGGTGTTTCGGATCGTGTGGCCTGACGGTTCAACTCATTACATTCAGACGAAGG
>DMMK01000144.1 GCA_003453085.1 Verrucomicrobiales bacterium | reverse complement strand
ATGCCCTGCTCAAAGGCTTGAAGCGTCACGGCACGAGCAATCAGGTGGTGGATGGCAAGGATGACAACTGCCGGTCCTACGACAAGGTGCTGGCCGCCTCCATTGCGCTGTCCAAGGTCATCAAAGCCGAGACTAACAAAAAGCGTGTCGGCATCATCTTGCCTCCGGGGCTGGGCGGCCTCATCGCCAACGTCGCGGTCCTCCTCGCCGGCAAAATTCCGGTAAACCTCAACTTCACCGCCGGGCGAACCTCCGTGGAATATGCGATCAAGGCGGCGGACCTGGACCGCTTCATCACGGCCGACATTTTCGTGCGCAAGATGCAGAGCTTCCCCTGGCCGCCGATGAAGCAGCTCATGCTCATCGAACGCATCCTGCCAAAGATCAAGGTTCAGATCGTCCTCTGGCTGGCCCTCAGCAAAGTGCTGCCGGCATCCGTGCTGGCCACCGTCCTCGGCGTGCCGAAAAAGGGCGGCAGTGAAGAGGCCATCCTCCTTTTCACCAGCGGCAGTTCCGGCAATCCGAAAGGGGTGGCCCTCACGCACCGGAACGTGATGGCCAATGTCATCCAGTTCAGCAGCCGTCTCGGCATGAAGTCGAATGACAGCATCCTGGGCAGCCTGCCACTGTTCCACAGTTTCGGCTGTACCGTCACCCTATGGTATCCGATCATCAGCGGCCTGAACTTGGTCACCTACCCCAGCCCGCTGGAGACCAAGAAGCTGGGCGAACTGATCGAAAAATACCGCGTCACCCTCATGATCGCCACACCTACGTTCCTGCGCGGTTACCTGCGCGGGGTGAACAGGGAGTCGCTGGCCTCACTGAAGATGGTGGTGACCGGGGCTGAAAAGCTGCCGCCGACGGTCTCGAGCGCCTTTGAGCAGCGCTTCGACAAAAAGGTGTTTGAAGGTTACGGCCTCACCGAGACCTCCCCCGTCTCCAACGTCAACCTTCCGGACCCGGTGCCGCTGGGCAACGAAACCAGCGGCTATGTGTGGATTCCCAACCACCGCCCAGGCAGTGTGGGCCACGTCATTCCCGGCCTCGCCGTACGCATCACCCACCCGGAAACAAACGAACCTCAGTCGCTGCATTCCAGCGGCATGATTTGGTTCAAGGGAGCTAACGTTTTTGACGGCTACCTTCAGGATCCCAAACGCACCGCTGAAGTCATTGATGCGGACGGCTGGTTCCGCACGGGCGACATCGGTCGAGTTGATCTGGATGGCTTCCTCTACATCGAAGGCCGTCTTAGCCGCTTCTCCAAGATCGGTGGCGAGATGGTGCCGCACGAAACCGTCGAAGAAGCCCTCATCAAAGCCATGGGCCTGGAAAATGAGAGCTCGCGCAAAATCGCCGTCGTCGGCATCCCGGACGTGGAAAGAGGCGAGGCCCTCATCCTGCTGACCGCCATCCCAGGCGGTCCCGAACACCAGGAAATCCTGGACCTGCGCTACCGCCTGCTGGAGAAAGGCATGCCACCGCTGTGGATCCCGAAAAAGATGATCCGCGTGGCCGACATCCCATCCTTTCCTCGGGCAAACTCGACGTGCAGAGCTGCGAAAAAATCGCCAAAGGCGGGGCCTAACGTTCAGCCACAGCTCCTCCTCATCCAGCCCTCCGGCACTTTGTGGCCGGCGGGCTGTTTTGTTTCTGTCCATGGCTGCCCGGTGCCGGATGGACAAACCCATCGCCGCCTCTGCACGGACATGGAGCATTCCGGCAAAAACATTTCAGGCTTGTCTAGCAGGCGTGAGTTTTTTAGCCTGACGGCGTTTACGTCTGGCAACCAACACGCCCAACCAAGCCTCATGAAAATCAAACCTGCCCTGCTGACCCTGCTCGCGCTTCTCACTGGCCCCACCTTTGCCGCTGAAACCAAACCTGCCCAGCCCGGAGGCAAACTGCCAGGCAATGTCGCCATCAGCCTGGTCAAAGTGGCCGATGATCTGGTGGACCCGGTCAGCGTGGCCGCCCCCAATGACGGCACTGGCCGCATCTTTGTGGTGGAGCGCCCAGGCGTCATCCAGATCATCAAGGACGGCAAGAAGACGAAGCGCCCCTTCCTGGACCTCAAGGACAAAACCATCTCGTCATTCTTGGAGTTAGGCATGTTCAGCATGGCCTTCCACCCGGACTTCAAGAGCAATGGCAAAGTCTATGTGGCCTATGCCGACCTGTGGTTCAACGGTGCCACCTTGGTGACCGAGTTTACCGTCTCCAAGGGCAACCCAGATCGCCTGGATCCTGAAAGCGCGAAGGTGATCATGCAGATCGATTTTCCATACTGCAACCACCACGGCGGCCAGATCGCCTTTGGTCCTGACGGCTATCTTTACATCGGCGTGGGCGACGGCGGCTGGGAGGGCGATGTCATCAATGCCGGCCAGGATCTGCACACTTGGTTAGGCAAGATGCTGCGCATTGACGTCAACAAATCCAGCGCCGACCGCGCCTACGACATCCCCAAGGACAATCCTTTCATCACGCCTTTGCAGCAGATGACCCTCTTTGGTGTCAGCGAAGAGGCCTTCTCGAAAGTCCGCCCCAAGGCCAAGCCTGAAATCTGGTCTTACGGTCTGCGCAATCCCTGGACCTTCAGCTTTGATTCCAAAACCGGCGACATGTACATCGCCGACATCGGCCAGAATCACTGGGAAGAGATCAACATGCAGCCGGCCAGCAGCAAAGGTGGTGAAAACTACGGCTGGAAGTTCATGTGCGGCAGCCACCCCTTCCCCATGATCGTGAAGAAGAATCCGGATGGCACCGAGACCGCCGTGGATCCTGAGAACTATCCCAAGGTGGGCGTGCAGCCCATCGCAGAATACAGCCATGTGGACCAGGGCATCTGCGTCATCAATCTCGGCATCTATCGCGGCACCGAGTATCCTGAACTGGAAGGCACCTACTTCTCCGCCGACTGGGGCAGCGGCAAGGTCTGGGGCATGAAGCAGGTGGACGGCAAATGGCAGATGCAGGAGATGCTGGACCTCGCCGATGGCATCCGCCCCACCGGCAGCGGCACGGGCCCGGATGGTGCTATCTACCTCACTCACGCCACCGCCAACTACGGCGGCCCTGTGGACCCCTACACCAGCGAGCGCGGTGCCCTCTGGAAGATTGTCCCCACTCAAAAAGTGGGCAAAGATGCCGTCACCGCCCCTGTCGCGGCCAAATAAGGCACTCAGTTTTCAACCCTCAAAAACACACGGAGGAGCAGTGCTTCTCCGTGTTTTTCATCTTCCCTCTCCTCTTCCATGTTTCGCAGCCTCCTTCTCCCTCTCGTTGGTTTTGCCACGCTTTCCCTGGCTCAGACTCCGCCTCCGGCCCATGACCACAGCACGGAAATTCCAGGTCTTAAAAAGGAGCTGTTTGCAGGCATCACATCCGAGGATCTTCTCAAACCCGGCGAAGGCCCCAAGAGCGTCAAAGTCACCCTCGTCGCCACCTTCAATGCCGCCAATTACGGCATGAATTTCAACGGCTACTCCCATGGCAAGGCCGTGCTCACCATCCCCACCGGCTGGCGCGTCCACGTCACTTTCATCAATCCCAGCCCCATCCCACACAGCGCCATCGTCATTGAAAAAGGCGAAACCAAAAAGCTGCAGGTACCTGAGCCCTATTTTGAAGGCGGGGCCTCGCCGAAACACCTTACTGGCATGACCATGGGCAAGGCCGACTTCAGCTTCGTACCTGACGAGGCCGGTGAATTTGCCCTCGCTTGCGGTTTCCCAGCCCATGCCGTGGCAGGTCACTGGGTCAGTCTCATCGTCAGTGATGAGGCCACCGTTCCCACCTTGCAGTTAGGCGAACAAGCGGCAAAGGAAGTGAAGTAGTGCCCCCCCGATCCTCTTGTCCCATCCTTTGCTTCTCATTCTCTCATGCGCCTGATTGCCAGCCTGCTCGTCCTGCTTTGCTCCTCCGCCCACGCCATTGATGACTACAAACTGACCGCCCTCTCCCAGGAGAAGGCCGATGTGCCCAAAGGCCGTGTCATCGCCATGCCTGCGCATGAATCAAAGATCTATGCCGGGACCGTGCGCGATTGGTGGCTCTATGTCCCCGCCCAATACAAGGCGGAGCAGCCGGCCAACCTGATGGTCTTCCAGGACGGCCATGATTATGTCGGCCTGAAAGGTGCATGGCGGGTGCCCACGGTTTTTGACAACCTCATCGCCAGCGGTGACTTGGCCCCCACCCTCGCCATCTTCATCAACCCTGGGCATGCGGTCACCAGCCCCAAGCCTGCCAGCGCCTGGAAAAACAACAACCGCAGCAAGGAATACAATGCGTTAGGCAGCACCTACGCCACCTTTCTGCTGGAAGAGATCATCCCGCAGGTGACCAAGGACTACCGCCTCACCGACAACCCCGAAGGCTGGGCCATCGCCGGAGCCAGCAGCGGGGCCATCTGCGCCTTCACCGTCGCCTGGGAGAGGCCGGACAAGTTCCGCAAAGTCTTCTCCACCATTGGCAGTTATGTGGATCTCGCCGGTGGTCATGTTTACCCTTACCTCATCCGCATCACCGAGCGCAAACCCCTGCGCATCTACCTGCAGGACGGTGCCAACGACCTGGACAATCCCTTTGGCAACTGGCCGCTGGCCAATCAGCAAATGGACAAGGCCCTCACCTTCATGGGCTACGACCACCACTTTGAATTCGGCGATGGCCAGCATAACAGCAAGCATGGTGCCTCTCTCTTTCCTGAGGCCATGAAGTGGCTCTGGCGCAAATAAGGCGGCTAGTCGTGCTGCGGATTCTCCGTGCTGGCACCTCCGCCGACGATCTCATTTTCATCGAGGTCGTAGCCCACCACCTCCACCTCTCCACGCCGGACCTTCTTCTGGGACATCGCCACGGACACCCAGCGAAATTCCTCGCTATTGTCCAACAGCACCTTCATCACCATCGTCAGCGGCACGGCCAGGAACATGCCCATCGGCCCCCAGAGCCAGCCCCAGAAAATCACTGACAGCACCACCACCAGTGCGGAGATGCCAAAGCGGTTTCCGAGAAGCTGCGGCTGCACAAAGTTATCCAGGGCGAAATTGATGCCGCCATAGCCCAGCGCAATGCCAATGGCCGCCCCGCCGCCATGCTGGACGAGGGCCTCCACAATGGCCGGGATGCTGGCGGCCGAGCTTCCCACGGCGGGGATGTAGTTAAAAATGAAAGCCAGAATTGCCCAGAGCAACGGATACTGGAGATCAAAAAACCAGCACCAGGCACCCGCCAGCAGCCCGGTCAGGGCACTGATCAGGGTCTTGATCCCGAGATACTTCTGGATGTCCGTCACACTGCGCATCAGGCCGCTGAAATCGGGCCCGCCTGCCATGTGTACCGCCACGATGCGGCGATGAGTCCCGGTGGCCTCCATCAGCACAAACATCATCAGGATGAGGATCATCACCAGCCCTGCAAAGACGGTCGCCAGGGTGCCAAACGTGCTTCCCAGCATCGCGCCGATGCGGGACATCACATCCTGCTGCGTGGCATAACCAATGATGGTATTCCAGTCAAACAGACTGCCCATCATCTCCTTGGCCCCTTCGATGCCGTTGTCATCCAGCCACACACCAAAATCCGTCAGATACCGCTGGATGCCACGCAGGTAGCGTGGCAGGTCGGCATTGAAGCTGATGAGCAGGCGCACGGCCAGGGTGATCAAACCTGCCAGCACGCCCAAGTTCACCAACAAGGTCATGACCAAGGCCACCGGCCCCGGAATGCGGTGCCGTGTCAGCCAGCGCAGAAGAGGAAAGCTCAGCACAGCCAGAAAGAAGGCATAGACCATGGGCACCAGCACACCAGCCGCCTCTTTCATCCCGGCGAGCACAATGACCAGACAGGCCAGGGTGAGAATCATTTGGGAACCTTTTCGGCCCCAGCTCACGGTCTTGTCTTGCTCCGGCAAAATCATCATCGGCAACCATCCAAGATGATAGGATTTTTCTCAAGGGAAAACGCGGAACAAGCAGCAAACCGCCTTCTGAAGAATCGAAAAGAATCTCCGTTTTAATCAACATCTCAGTTGCAAACGCAAAAGGTAAACGCCAGTATCCCCGTCCCAGCCGGGCTCACAAAGCCCTGCCAAAAGGTCGGGCCGTAGTTCAGCCTGGTAGAACGCTTGCATGGGGTGCAAGAGGTCGTGAGTTCGAATCTCGCCGGCCCGACCAATTTCCAAGGCTCCAAGCCTTGAGACCACCAGCTTCAGAGCCTTGCAAAAATGGCTTCTTCGTGCGGTTTAGGACCGTGATTTTAGCACAGAGCACGATGCGATTCAGCCACCTCATCCACGCATCAATCGCACAGCCTCCAGCGATTTGCTCTTCCCTACCCCAGCCTCTTATGATTGCCTGAGGCATGCTTCGAATATTGATCCTGGCCCTGTGCCTTTTGGGCAACGCCCAAGCAGACGAGCTGCTGGGACAGAAGCCGTTTCAATATCGCCTGATCAAAGGCTGGGCCCAGGCCGCCCTTACCGCAACCCCGATCAAAAACGGCCATGCCCTGGCTTTTGACTCTCAGGGCCGCCTCTTCGTGCTCACGGATGAACCGAAGAACAACATCCTCATCCTCGATCCCAAGACAGGCGATCTTTTGGGCCAGTGGACCGCCCGCATGCCAGGTGCCCACGGCATGAGCCTCATCCAAGAAGGTGCTGCCGAAGTCCTCTACATCACCGATACTGTCCTCCACGAGGTACGCAAACTCACCCTCGATGGCACCGAACTGGCCCGCTATCCCTGGCCGGAGAAAAGCGGCCTTTACAGCAAGGCCACTGAGTATCGTCCCTCCAAAACCCTGCATCACCCCCGAGGCGATTTCTGGGTGCTTGATGGCTACGGCAAAGACTACGTCCACCACTACGACGCCACTGGCCAACTCCTCAAATCCTGGGGAGGCGATCTGGGCAAAGGTGAAAACCAGCTCCTCCACTGGGGCCCGCATGGAGGCCTTCTGGATCTCAGCGATGCCGCCAGCCCCCGGATCATCATCGCCATGAGCGACCGCCAGGAAATCAAACGCTTCACTCTCGACGGCCAGTTTGTGGACAAGTTCGCCTTCCCCGGTGGCAATCCCCGCGACCTCGTCGCTTGGCAGGGCCACTACCTCATGCCGCATCTGGGCGACCAATGGCCGCAGAATCGTGACTCACCCGGCTTCATCAGCATCCTCGATGCCCAGTTCCGCATCGTCTCGAATGTCGGAGCCCCTGCCGCCATCCTTGAAAAAGGTGTGCTGCAACCGCTGAAAAGCGATGCCCGCACCTTCATCCATCCCCACGCCGTCGCCGCCGATGCGGAGGGCAATCTTTACGTGGCCCAATTTGCCTCCCCAGCCGCCCCTTTGCTGAAACTGCAGCACGTCCGCTGACGTGTTCGCAATCTTGGCCTCAGAATTGCTAATTTACCTCACCAGCCAACCAACAAGGCTACAACCACCATGCTTTTCGACAACTACCAGCCGGAGAACTTCTTCGATGAGATGTTCACCGCCGACGGCACCACCCGCCCCCACTACCGCAGCGTCGCTGCGGCGCTCAATGATGTGGAACCCAACGAATTCCGCAACAAGCAGGCCGCGGTCGAGGCCTCCTTCATGCGGGGTGGGGTCACCTTCACCGTTTACAGCGACTCCCAGGGCACGGAGCGCATCTTCCCCTTCGATTGTGTCCCACGCGTCATCGCGGCAGAGGAGTGGGAGATTGTCGAAAAAGGCCTCATCCAGCGCATCACCGCCCTGAACCTTTTCCTGCATGACATCTACCATGAGCAAAAGATCATCAAGGACCGCGTCATCCCGCCCCAGTATGTGCTGAGTGCCAAACACTTCCGCCGGGAGTTCATGCACATCGAGGTGCCCAAGGACATCTACGTCCACATTTGCGGCACCGACCTCATTCGCGACAAGGACGGCCGTTACCTCGTCCTGGAAGACAACCTCCGCTGCCCTTCCGGGGCCAGTTACATGCTGGAAAACCGCGCGGCCCTGAAGCGCACTTTCCCTGAGCTCTTCAAGGCCAGCGGCGTTCACTCCGTCAGCAATTACCCAGCTGAACTTCTGAAGGTGATGCAGTATTGCGCCCCGGCCAATTTCAAGGCCAATGACGCGCCCAACTGCGTGCTGCTGACCCCCGGCGTCTTTAACAGCGCCTACTTTGAGCATGCCTTCCTCGCCCGCCAGATGGGCATCCCGATTGTCGAGGGCCGCGACCTCGTCGTCCGTGATTTCAAAGTGTACATGCGCACCACCGCCGGCCTGGTGAAGGTGGATGTGATCTACCGCCGCATTGATGATGACTTCCTGGATCCTTCCGTGTTCCGCGCCGATTCACTGCTCGGTGTCCCCGGCCTCGTCAATGCCTACCGCGCAGGCAATGTCAGCCTCGCCAACAGCATCGGCACCGGCGTCGCCGATGACAAAGTCGTCTATTACTTTGTCCCTCACATGATCAAGTACTACCTCGGTGAGGAGCCCATCCTACCGAACGTGGATACCTACCTGGCCTCCGAGCCCAAAGACTGCGCCCACATCCTGGCCAATCTGGACAAACTCGTCGTCAAGTCCGCCAATGAAGCCGGCGGTTACGGCATGCTCATGGGCCCCTGGGCCTCGAAAGCCGAGATCGAAGAGTTCCGCAAAATGATCGAGGAAAACCCGCGCAACTTCATCGCGCAGGACCCCATCTCCCTCAGCCGCCACCCCACCTGGACGGGGGACCAGTTCGAAGGTCGCCACATTGACCTGCGCCCTTACATTCTTTATGGGGAAAAGATCATCGTCACGCCCGGCGGGCTAACTCGCGTGGCTTTGAAGAAAGGTTCTTTGGTCGTCAACAGCTCTCAGGGAGGGGGCTCGAAGGATACCTGGGTATTGAGAAACTCCATTCCACAATAAGGCAAATCTCCGGCTCATCCTTACCCGCTGCCCACACCTGCCTTCCCTTCCTTTACCCCCTTCCCGACCATGCCCAAGC